>PXSU01000178.1:6183-6735 GCA_003022745.1 Halobacteriales archaeon SW_9_67_25 | reverse complement strand
CGACGCCGACGAGACGGTCCGTATCAAAGTCTTCCGGTACGACCCCGAAGTCGAGGGCAAGGAAGAGCCCCGGTTCGACACCTTCGTCGTCCCGTTCTACAAGGGAATGACCGTCCTCGACGCGCTGATTTACGCCCGGGACCACTACGACTCGTCGCTGACCTTCCGGCACTCCTGCCAGCAGGCGGTCTGTGGCTCCGATGCCTTCTTCGTCAACGGCAGCCAGCGGCTGGGCTGTAAGACTCAGCTGGCCGACCTGGAGGACCCGGTGCGGGTCGAGCCGCTGCCCCACCAGGACGTCGTCAAGGATCTCGTCGTGGACATGGAGCACTTCTACGAGCAGATGCAGGCCGTCGAGCCCTTTTTCGACCCCGACGACCTCCCGGAGGGCGAGCACGAAGAACAGCGCCAGTCACCCGAGAACCGCGAGAAGGTGAAGCTATCGACGCGGTGTATCTGGTGTGGCGCCTGCATGTCCTCCTGTAACATCGCCGCCGGCGACAACGAGTACCTCGGCCCGGCGGCCATCAACAAGGCCTACCGCTTTGCGAT
>PXSU01000178.1:0-6159 GCA_003022745.1 Halobacteriales archaeon SW_9_67_25 | reverse complement strand
GTTTTCCTGTACCGAGGTGTGCCCGAAGGACATCCCGCTGACCGAGCACATCCAGGAACTGAAACGCGAGTCGGTCAAGAACAATCTTAAATTTTGGTAATCAAAGGGTCAGACATGCACGAACACGACGTCATCGTGGTCGGCGCGGGCGGCGCCGGCCTCAGAGCGGCCATCGCAGCGCACGAACACGGGGCAGACGTCGCCCTCGTGACGAAACTCCACCCGGTGCGGTCACACACCGGCGCGGCCGAGGGGGGCATCAACGCCGCGCTCCACGAAGAAGACTCCTGGGAGTTGCACGCCTACGACACGATGAAGGGGTCGGACTACCTCGGGGACGCCCCGGCCATCGACACCTTCGCCAAGGACGCCCCCGGCGAGGTCATCCAGCTCGAACACTGGGGGATGCCCTTCTCCCGCGAGGAGGACGGCACCGTCTCCCAGCGCCCGTTCGGCGGTCTCTCCTTCCCGCGGACGACCTACGCCGGCGCGGAAACGGGACATCACCTGCTGCACACGATGTACGAGCAGGTCGTCAAGCGCGGCATCGAGGTCTACGACGAATGGTACGTCACGAACCTCGCGGTCACCGGCCACGACGACCCCGAGGACCGCGAGTGTCACGGCTGTGTGGCCTACGACATCAAGACCGGCGAGATCGCTGGCTTCCGGGCCACCCAGGGTGTCATCCTCGCGACCGGCGGTCCCGGGCAGGTCTACGACCACACCACCAACGCGGTCGCGAACACCGGCGACGGGCCCGCTATGGCCTACCGTGCCGGCGTTCCCCTGGAGGACATGGAGTTCGTCCAGTTCCATCCCACGACACTCCCCTCGACGGGCGTGCTCATCTCGGAGGGCGTCCGCGGGGAGGGTGGCATCCTCTACAACGCCGAGGAGGAGCGGTTCATGTTCGAGCACGGCTACGCGAACAACGAGGGCGAACTCGCCTCGCGCGATGTCGTCTCCCGTGCGGAGTTGACGGAGGTCAACGACGGCCGGGGCATCGAGGACGAGTACGTCCACCTCGACATGCGCCACCTCGGCGAGGAGCGCATCCTCGACCGCCTGGAGAACATCCTCCACCTCGCGGAGGACTTCGAGGGCGTGGACGGCCTCGAGGAGCCGATGCCAGTAAAGCCCGGCCAGCACTACGAAATGGGGGGCATCGAGTGCAACGAGAACGGCGAGACCTGCATTTCGGGGCTGTACGCGGCCGGCGAGTGTGCCTGCGTCTCCCTGCACGGCTCCAACCGCCTGGGCGGCAACGCCCTCCCCGAGTTGCTCGTCTTCGGCGCGCGCGCCGGCCGCCACGCCGCCAGCGCGGACATGGCCGAGGCCGAGGTCCCGACCGGGCCCTCCGCCCAGTCGGAGGTCGGCGCCGTCGATACCCCGGTCCCGCCGGGGATGGTCGAGGACAGCGACGACCCCGTGGTCGCCGACGGCGGCGCGGTCGCCACCGGCGATGAGGTCCTCGAGCGCGCGGTCCAGCGCGAGCGCGAACGGATCGAGACGCTCCTGGAACGCGACGGCATCAACCACGCCGAGGTGCGCGCGGACATCCAGGAAACGATGACGGAGAACGTGAACGTCTTCCGCGAGGAGGAGGGCCTCCAGCAGGCGCTTTCGGACATCCGCGAGGCCCGCGAGGCCTACCGGCACGTCGGCGTCTCCGACCCCTCACGGACGTTCAACACCGACCTCATCCACACCATCGAGACGCGCAACGTCATCGACCTCGCCGAGGCCATCACGCTCGGGGCGCTGGCCCGCGAGGAGTTCCGTGGCGCCCACTGGCGGGCCCAACACCAGCAGCGCAAGGACGACGAGTGGCTCAAACACACCATGCTCCAGTGGAACGACGGCTCGCCCGAACTCTACTACGTGCCCGTCATCCTCGAGGGACACGAACAGACCTACGAACCCAAAGAGCGGAGCTACTGACTCCCGGTTCTCTCGATTATCGTCTCCGGGTCGGTGACCGGTTCGCTTACCACATCACCGCACCTGCCGGTAGCGGGTTCAAAAGCTGGAAAATGGGTGGGTGGGTGGTAGTGGGGGTGGCACAGGCACCTTGCGGTGCCGTACCTACGCATCTTGCCCCCAAGTTAATAAAAGTATCGGCCAAAATATCAAACAAAATAAGGGGGGTGTGCAGACGGCCGACGCTGGAGACGCGTGCGCCGGAGAATTTGCGTGGGACCGGATTCGAACCGGCGGACCCCTACGGGACAGCGCCCTCAACGCTGCGCCGTTGGCCTGGCTTGGCTACCCACGCACGCATACTCATCTACCCGACGGTTCGATAAAAGCACTTTCGTTTGGCTCCGCCGCCGCGGGCGCGAGAAGCGGACGATTCAAGACGGAGAATGTGTTACAGGGGGCATGGCCAAGTACTCGACCGGCGGCGGCGACCGCGACGCCGGCGAGACCTGCGAGCTGTGTGGGACGGCGGACGGCACGCTCCGGACCGCCAACGTCGCCGGCGCCACGCTGGAGGTATGTTCCGACTGCGCCCAGCACGACGACACCGGCCCGGCCGACGCGAGCGGCGGGGACGACGGCGGGCGGGACCGCGGGCGCGAGGCCGCGAAGAACACCGCGCGGCTCCACGATGCCGGCAAGCGTGACTCCTCCTACTGGGAGAGCGGCGCCGACTACGACGACGACCAGCTCCCCTACCTCGTGGGCGACTACGGCGAGCGGTTCACCGAGGCAAGACAGGAGGCGGGCCTCCAGCTGTCGGAACTGGCCGACGAGCTCGGGGTCGAGGAGTCCGTCCTGCTGGCCATCGAACAGGGCCGGGCCGCACAGGCCGGCGTCGGCGGGTCGGTCGTCGCCGCCGTCGAGGAGGCCCTCGGGGCCGAACTGGCCGAAACGCAGTAGTTTTCACCGCCGGCTTCCTCGCCCGGCCTGATGACATCCCGCGCCGCCGCCGAACCGTACGTCACGGAGTTCGAAGCAACAGTCGACCGCGTCGAGGGCGAGGAGGTCGTCCTCTCGGAGTCGTACTTCTACCCCGAGAGCGGCGGGCAGCCCGCCGACCGCGGGCTCCTGGGCGACCGGCAGGTCGTCGACGTCCAGCACGTCGATGGCGACATCGTCCACACCCTCGGGACCACCCCGCAACTCGAACCGGGCGAGGAGGTCCGCGGGACGATCGACCCCGACTTCCGGACCTACTGTATGCGGGCCCACACCGCCAGCCACGCCCTCTACGGCGCCGGGCGACGACTGTTCGAGGAGCTGGGCTACGGCGGGTTCGACATCGACGAAGAGAAGGTCCGGGTCGACTTCGCGACGCCGACCGACATCGACGACGAGACACTGGTCGAACTGGAGCGGCTGGTCAACCGCGCCGTCTGGGAGTCCCGCGAGGTGACCTGGGAGGAACTGCCCCGCGAGGAGGCGCTCTCCCGCGAGGCGGTGGCGTTCAACACCAAGACCGAGGAGGGCGTCACCGGCGAGACGGTCCGCGTCGTGACAATCGACGGCTGGGACGACGCGGCCTGTGGGGGCACGCACGTCCGGAACACCCGCGAGATCGGTCCTGTGACGGTCCTGGAGCGGTCGAACCCGGGCGAGGGCCTGACCCGCGTCGAGTTCGCCGTCGGCCCGTCGGGCATCGACCGCCGCGCCGCCGAAGCCAGCGCCGCCCGCGCCGCGGGAGGGGCACTCGACACCGGACCGCTGGCGGTCGACGAGGCCGCCACGCGCCTAGTCGAGGAACGTGACCGTCTGGCCGAACAGGTCGAGGACCTCCGCGGACAGGTCGTCCAGGCCCGCCTCGCGGAACTCCGGGAATCGACGGTCACCCGGGACGGCCACGAGTGGCTGGCCGGGAGCGTTCCGACCGACGACGCCAACGCACTCGCCGAGTTCGCGGGAGAACTCGCGGGCGACGCGGCGGACGTCGTCGCGCTGGTCGGCGAGGCCGGCTCGTACGTCGCCGTGGCGACCGACGGATCGGTCGACGCCGGGGACGTGGTCGACGGCGTCACGGCCGAGTTCGGCGGCGGTGGCGGCGGCAGCCCGACGGTCGCCCAGGGAGGCGGCCTCGACGCCGAGCCCGGGGACGTGGTGGCGTACCTCCGCGGAGAACGAGGCTAGTGCGGGCTCGCGCCCGAATTTTGGACGAATACGAACGGAGTTTGAACAATCTATTAGTGGTGGTACGCTCCCGGTCAATACATGAACGGAGACAGCGACGCGGGTCAACGCTCCCGCGTCTCGAGACGGCGCGTCATGGCGGCGGGTGGCGCCATCGGCACCGGATTGCTGGCAGGCTGCGCGGGAGATGGAACCGATTCGGGTGACAGCGGGGAGTCGACGGACGCGGAGATGACCTGGCGGACGACAGAACTGACGGACGTCCTGACGGACGAGACGTTCACTGTCGACGGACTGGAGGGACCGGTCGCGATCCAGTCGTTCGCCGTGTGGTGTCCGAAGTGCGAGCGCCAGTCCAAGGAACTGGCGAACGTTGACGGGTCGGTGACCGTCGTCAGTCTCAACACCGACCCCAACGAGGCCGCCGGGAAGGTCAGGGAGCACGCGGAGAGTAACGGCTTCGACTGGCGGTTCGCGGTCGCGCCGACGGAAATGACCGGGTCGCTGGTCGAGGCGTTCGGCACGGCGGTGACCAACGCCCCGAGCACGCCGATAATCGTCGCCTGTGACGACGGCGTCGCGGAGTTCTTCTCGGGGAGCCAGCAGTCCGTCGAGGAGATACAGACTGCCGCGGCCGAGTGTTGAGATGGGGCTGGGCACCGAAGCCCTGACCTCGTTTACCCTCGGGGTAGCGACGCCCCTGTCGGCCGTGTGTGTCATTCCGCTCTACCCGGCGTTCCTGGCCTTCCTCTCCAACCAGGACGAGGACGCCCCGCCGATTGCCGTGCTGGGCGTCCTGGTTGCGCTGGGCGTCATCGCGTTCATGGCCGCGGTCGGCGTCGTGTTCACGACGCTTCTGGAGACGTCGCTGACGGCCGTCGTAGAGGTGGTCTCGCCGCCAGCCTTCGCACTGCTCGCGGTGCTGGGCGTGGTGTTGCTGGCCGACCTCCACCCCCAGGCCAGGCTTCCCACGGTCGAACCGCCCCAGACGCGGTTCCCGTCACTGTCGGCCTTCGTCTACGGCGCCTTCTTCGGCGCCATCGTCCTGCCCTGCAACCCGGGGTTCATCTCGGTGTTTTTTGCCCGGGCGTTCCTCTTCTCGGACCCCGTCTCCAGTATCGCGAACTTCGGCGCGTTCGGCGTCGGCATGGCCAGCCCGCTGCTGGCCTTCGCGCTCGTCTCGGAACCGTGGCGGGACCGCGTCCTCGGAGTGCTGACCGGGTATCGGCGCGCTATCAACGCCCTCACCGGATTCGTGCTGGTCGTCATCTCGCTGTACTACCTGCTCGTCGTCTTCGAGGTCGCCGGATCGCTCGGGTGAGGGCGTTGCCCCTACCGCCGCCAGACGGTTCACGACGCATGTGGATGTCCCACCGAGAAGGCGGAGAACGGGGACGCGACAGGGTTCGAAGTCCCTAAGTGCGGTTCGGGCGAAACCGCTCGCATGAAGAAGCTCATCATCCGCGGGGACCCGGGCATCCGGAAGGGAGCCACAATCGAGGTCGACGGCGAGGAGTACGTCTGTTTCGGCATCAACCGCAACGGCGACTGGCACGGTCCCGACCGCCCCCAGTTGTGGTGTACCGTCGGCTCCGAGGACGAACAGGAGGACTTCGAGCGCCGCCGCTTCATCTCGAACCACCTCGACGTCGTGGCCGTCGACGCCGAGGCCGTCACCGTCCACCAGGCCAGGGGCTAGAGCGCAGACCGGTCGACCTGGTAGACGGTTACGTTCTCCCACGCTTTTGCCGGCTTCACTGCGTCGAGTTCGTCGACCGTTATCTCGTAATTCGCCCGTTCTGCCGGTCCCACGTAGACGTAGGCGACCTCGTACCGTGACAGGAGTGCCCGCTGCTCGGCTGGCGGGCCCGTGTAGATCTCCTCGACGTGACCCAGACGCCGTTCGTAGAGCTCGGAACCGCGGTACTGGCGTTCGTGGATCCACCCCAGCACAGTCGGCACGCCAGTCAGTGACGAGACCGCACTCGACCCGTCGCCCTCGGCCGGCCGCCACCAGTAGCCGCCCGGCCCCGCCGTGACGACCGTCGG
>PXSU01000177.1 GCA_003022745.1 Halobacteriales archaeon SW_9_67_25 | reverse complement strand
CTCCGTCGGAGGCCGGACGAGAAGCATCTGTTCGGCGACTCTCGCCGGGATTGCAAAAGACCATTTTTATAACGCCGAAACCTGACAATGTAAATATGCCACGGGATACTGGCAACAGGCACACGTACAGGCTCGACCGGAGAGACGTGATCAAGGGCGTCGGGGCCGCTGGAATGCTCGGCCTCGCCGGCTGTGGAGGGAGTAGCGGAGGTGGGGGTGGACTTGAGGTCAACGTCAGCATCGAAGACACCCAGACCGACCCGAACGCTGGCACCGCGGCGGCAAACTCGCTGATCGACGCAGGCGTGCCGTTCGTCTGTGGGTCCGCGTCGTCGGGCGTGAACGTACCGGTCTCGCAGCAGGTGTTCATCCCGAACGAGGTCGTCGGGTGCTCGCCGTCCTCGACGGCGCTGTCGGTGACGAACCTCGACGACAACGACTACATCTTCCGGACGGCCCCCTCGGATATCCTCCAGGGTCGCGTGCTCGCGCAGGTCGCCTCGGAACGACTCGGCGGCAGCACGACCGCGACCCTGTTCGTCAACAACGACTACGGCCAGCAACTCTCGAACCGCTACAGCAACGTCTTCGAGGACGAGTTCGGCGGCACCGTCCAGGCACAAGTGGCGTTCAACCAGGGCGAGTCCTCCTACACGTCGGTCATCCAAGAGGCCCTCGCGGATGGCCCGGACGTGGTCAATGTCATCGGGTATCCGGAGGACGGCGCACAGATCTTCCGGGACTACTACAGTGCCAGCGACGGCAGCGAAGATATAATCGTCCCGGACGGCCTTCGCGACGGCGCCCTGCCGGGCCAGGTCGGCAACGACATGGACAACGTCATCGGGACGGCACCCGCGGCGGGCGGACCGAACCAGGAGGCGTTCAGCCAGGCATACCAGGACGAGTACGGCGAGGCCCCGGGCGTGTTCACCTCACAGTCGTTTGACTCGGTCGCGATAGGTATTCTGGCTAATGCTGCGGCCGGCGAGAACGACGGGACCGCGATCCGCGACCAGATGCGCAACATCGCCAACCCCGACGGGACCGAGATCGGCCCACAGAACTTCGTCGAGGGCGTCGAGATGGCAGCAGCCGGCGAGAACATCAACTACCAGGGCGCCTCCTCGGCGACGAACTTCAACGAGGCCGGTGACCCCGCCTCGGCAGCCTACTCCATCTGGGAGTTCGAGGGCGCCGACAGCGAGGCGACGCCCACGCTGGATACCCAGAGCTTCGAGGGCGGGTCCCCCCAGGGTGCCGGCCCCTCTGCCGACGAGATGCCCGGGGGAACGTCCCGTACTGCCATGAGAATCGGCATCCTGCTACCCGAGACGGGGAACCTCGCCTCGGTGGGCGGCCCGATGATCCAGGCAGCGGAACTGCCGGCCAAGATGTGGAGCAACCGGTAACGTAGCGGCCACCCGACCCGGATTTTTTCGCCGTCAACCGCCCAGGAAGTCCTGGCGGACCTGCTGGTCGTTGAGTAGCGTCTCGCCGGCGTCCTCGTACCTGTTCTGGCCGTTGACCAGGACGTACCCCCGGTCACACCGTCGCAGGGCCTCCTTGGCGTTCTGTTCGACCATCAGGACGGCGGTGCCGTCGTCGTTGATGCGGTCGATACGGTCGAACATGTCGTCGACGAGGTCCGGCGCCAGCCCGGCAGAGGGCTCGTCCAGCAAGAGGAGTTCGGGTTCGAGCATCAGCGCCCGGCCCATCGCAACCATCTGCTGTTGCCCGCCGGAGAGGTTGCCCGCCTTCTGGTCTCTCCGCTCCCGGAGGATGGGAAAGCGGTCGTAGACGGCCTCCATGGCCTCCGTGGGCACCTCCTCTAGGATGTACGCGCCCATCTCCAGGTTCTCTTCGACGGTCAGGCTGCCGAAGACGTTCTCGTTCTGGGGCACGTAGCCGATACCCACGGTGATGATCTCCTCGGGGGACAGCTCGGTGATGTCCTCGTCCTCGAAGTAGACGGTCCCGCCCATGTGTGTGGTCAGCCCGAACACCGACTTCATCACCGTCGACTTCCCGGCGCCGTTCGGGCCGACGACCGTGATGTACTCGCCTTCCCGGACGTCGACGTCCACCTCCGAGAGGATCTGCAGGTCGCCATAGCCCGCATCGAGGTCCCGCACCTTCAGGAGGCTGTCCCCCCACGCATCGATGGTCGTCTCGGCGCGGACGCCCCCTGGCGCCTCGACGTCACTCATACATCTCCCCCCAGATACGCCTCGATGACTGCCTCGTTCGACCGGATGTCAGCGGGCGGTCCCTCGGTGAGTACCTTCCCCTGGTGCATCACGACGATGTGTTCGCAGTGTTCCATTATCAGGTCCATGTCGTGTTCGACGATGAGGAACGTGTACCCCTCCGCCTGGAGGTCGTGGATGTGGGTGAGGAGTCGCTCCTCCAGCGAGGGGTTGACCCCGGCGAAGGGCTCGTCGAGCAGGAGCAT
Organism: Halobacteriales archaeon SW_9_67_25; assembly: GCA_003022745.1. Taxonomy (GTDB): domain Archaea; phylum Halobacteriota; class Halobacteria; order Halobacteriales; family Haloarculaceae; genus SW-9-67-25. The sequence goes on along the minus strand of PXSU01000177.1, from coordinate 3,708 downwards.
CTCCGGGTCGGTCAACAGGGCCCGCGCGAGTTCGAGGAGTTTCCGTTGCCCGCCCGAGAGGTTCTTCGCATACTCGTCGGCGAGATGGTCGATCTCGAAAAAATCCAGGATGTCCCAGCACCGTTCCCGGATGTCTCTCTCCTGTTCGACGACCTCGTCGCGAACGAACGGGAGTAGCGACCGCCACAGCGCCTCGCCACGCTGGTTCTTGGGCGCGAGCATCAGGTTCTCCAGCACTGTCATCTCCCCGAGTTCGCGGGCGATCTGGAAGGTCCGGACGAGTCCCCCGTTGGCGACGGCGTGGGGCGCGAGGCCGGTAATGTCCTCGCCCTCGAAGTAGACGGTCCCCTCCGTCGGCTCGTAGACGCCAGTCACGCAGTTGAACGTCGTGGACTTCCCGGCGCCGTTTGGGCCGATGAGGCCGGTGATGGTTCCGGACTCGACGGCGAAGGACGCGCCGTCGACTGCCACGATCCCGCCGAAGGTTTTCCGGAGCTTCTCGACGCGCAGGGAGACCTCCTCCCGTTCGTCCGGGCCAGAGGCCCCTTCGAGGGCCCGCGATTCGTTTCCCGTTTCCGACCCCGCCGGGTCGGCCTCCACTTCGGTATCACTCATTGGCGTCACCCCCGGTGTCCGGTCGACCGCCGTCCGCGGCCGTGCCCTGTCCCGCTGGCGGTCGGGTCAGTGATACGCTTGCAGCCTCCTCCTTCCGGTGGCCGAGCATCCCCTCCGGCCTGTTGTGCATCAGCCATATGAGGACCAGCCCCATGAACACGAGCTGGAGTTGCCGGACGTTGTCGATGACGTAGAACAGGAAGGGGTTCAGCGTGAGGGAGTCGACGATGGGAGCGACCGCGCCGCTGAAGTTGGACGGCGCGTCGACCTCGATTGCGCTCTCGACGAGGTTCTGGAGGTACCGCGGGCCCTGGAAGAGGGCTGCTGCGAAGACGGCCCCGCCCATGACGCTTCCCGTGTTCGAGCCGGCACCGCCGATGATCAGCGCGATCCAGATGAAAAACGTCAGCCGCGGGCGGAAGGTGTTGGGCGTGATCGCACCGGACTGCATGTACCAGAGCACGCCGCCCAGCCCCATCAGCGCACACCCGACCATGAACGCCTTCGTCTTGACGACGTTGGTGTCCTTCCCGAGGGCCTTCGTCGCGTCCTCGTCTTCCCTGATTGCCTTCAGGACGCGCCCGAACGGCGACCGACCGATGCGGGTGAGCACCACGTAGTAGATCGCCACTACGACGAGCAACAACACGCCGTACAGCATACTGTTGACGACGGCGTCGGCGTTGCCCCCGATCACCGGTGTTGCCAGCGCGACCAGTGCGTCCTGGAGGACGTTCAGGCGCGTGACGTCCAGGAACGACTGCAGGGGGTTGAACGGCAATATCAACCCCGACCCGCCGCCCAGGCCGATGGTCCGGTCACCGACCTGGAACTCCTGGAATGTCCGCGAGAGGAGGGTAAAGCGGACGATTTCACTGAATGCGATGGTGACGATAGCCAGATAGTCGGCACGCAACCGGAGCGCGGGCAGGGCGACCAGCAGGCCAAGCACCGCGGCCGCAACCATGCCGGCGATCATCCCCACCCACAGGGGTGCGCCCAGCCCGCCGATCTGACTCGCCGTCTCCGCGACCGGCTTCGAGACGACCGCCATCGTGTAGATGCCGATGGCCATGAAGCCCACGATGCCGATGTTGAACAGGCCGGTGTACCCCCAGTGGAGGTTCAGCGCCAGCGCCAGGATTCCGAACACCCCGATGTAGAAGGTCAGGGTGGCGATGGAGTTGATCTGCCCGCGGATCTCGAAGCCAATCGCGAGGCCGAGAGCGATGTACACCGCGTAGATGACTGCCAGCAGCGCGAGCACTTTCACCGGGTCCCGGTCCCAGAGGCGGCGCGCCCGGTCGCGCCAGTCGGTAGCGGCGCTCATGCTGTCGAGGTCCCCCCGAAGATACCCTCGGGTTTGGCTATCAGGATGACGATCATCACGACGAACGCGGCGGCCCGGCCGAACGCGCTGGGGATCCAGATGGGTGCCATGCTGAACGTGATCCCGATCACCAGCCCGCCGGTGATGGCCCCGTAGATAGAGCCGATTCCGCCGAGGATGACCGCCGCGAACACCAAAAGCAGGAGGAGCCAGCCGTCGAAGAACCCGAGCGTCCCCTTCCAGAGGACGAACATGTAGCCCGCGACGCCGGTCAGGCCGCCGCCCAGAATCCAGGTGTACTTGACCACGCGTTCGGTGGGAATGCCCGTCACGCGGGCGAGGTCCTCGTTGTCTGCCATCGCGCGCATCGCCTTCCCGAGTTTGGTGTTCTGCAAGAGCAGGTGGATACCGGCCATCAGCGCGGCCGCGACGACGAACAGCGCGACGTCGTGGGTACCGATCTCGATGGCCCCGCCCGGCACACCGACCGACAGCGAGGGTTGCTCGGCGGTGACGCCCCGCTTGGAGCCGCCGAACACGAACAGGATGAGATACCGCAGGACGAAGGCGACGCCGATGCTGGTGATCAAAAGCGCGATCCCGGAGCGGTCCCTGATCGGCCTGAACACGTACCGGTCGACCAGCAGCGTCAGTCCGATCGTTGCGACCCCTGCCACGACCACCCCGGCGAGGACCGCCGCCGGGGCCGTCACCACGCCCACGCCCAGGGCCCCGCCGAACACGGACCCGCCCGTCCCGACCAGCAGGAGTGCCCCGATGTTCGCCTCGGACCCGAACTTGCCGGCGACCAGGTACGAGACCGCCATGCCGGCGAAGGCCCCGCTGGTGAGGTAATCGCCGTGTGCGAAGTTCGCGAAGTTCAGGATGCTGTAGGTCAACGACAGCCCGATTCCCGCCAGCCCGATGACCATGCCACGCATGATCCCGGCCTTGAGGACGAGGCCGAACCGTGCGACATCCAACTCCCCAGTGACCAGTTGCCGGACGAGATCCAGCATCAGAATGAGGACTGCGAGACCGAGGACGAACCCGACCGGATTCGACTGGAACAGGTTGCGTCCGCGCTCGTACGATTCGCTAACGCCCATGGAACCGAACTCACACCGCCCGGGATTAAACTCTTCGCTGCTGTATGGCGAAAATTACCGCCCTACGCCCTGGAACGTGGCAGTGCCGGAACTCGCGTCGATGGTTCTATTTTCTCACATGTCGCGGCAGTCGCTACAGAGCAGTTGTCCGTTGAACGCCGCCAGGTCCCGGGTGAGGGCCCCACAGACCTCACAGATACCCTGGTCCTCGAAGGTGTCCTCCGCCTCGGTTTCGGCGTCGAAGGCCCTGGCGGTCCCGGGACCGGACTCGACGGGCGTCTCGCCCATGCCCTGGGCCGGCTCGTGGGTCCGGGTCGTCAGCAGGTCGTGTTCCGTGATGATGCCAAGCGGCTCAGCGCCGTTGGTGACAACGAGCCGTCGGGTCTCCCAGCCCGACATTCTGTCTGCCGCCGCCTCCAGCGACGCGTCCGGTTCGATGGTCGCGAGGCTCTCGGTCATCGCGTCGGCCACCGTCGCCTCGGCCGGGTCCGGGCCCTCGACGACCAGCGCGAGGACGTCCCGCTCGCTGACCACGCCGACCGGCTCTGTGCCCCGCAACACCACCGCGGCCTCGGCACCCTCGCGGAGGAGCAGCTCGACGGTGTCCACTAGCCCGTCAGACTCGCTGACACCCACGTACTCCCGGTCCATCAC
>PXSU01000176.1:1998-5186 GCA_003022745.1 Halobacteriales archaeon SW_9_67_25 | reverse complement strand
GGTGGCTGCCTTGACACGGTGGTGGCCGGCCATCGTCTCGACGACTGCGCGGCGGTGCCCGTCCAGTGCGAACCGCGACTCGCGGCCGAACCACACCCACCGGGAACTGTCCCCGTCGTCGTACCGGTGTGGGGCGTCCTCGGCAGGCGGTGGCCCGTCCGCGAGCGCCTCGTCGAGGGCGCGGGCGCGCTCCCCGGCGGTGTCCAGTGCCGCGTCCAGCGCGTCCAGGCTGGCGTCGTCGCTCGCTCGCCCCCAGTCGGGGGCCCATCCCTCCGGCGGGTCCGTCCCCACCAGGTCGGCCAGTTCCGGCCCCGTCGCGGTCGCCGTCCCGCCCCGGACCAGTCCGACCAGTGGCCCGTGGACGCGCACTGTCGTATCGAGCACCGGCCGGCCGTCGGCCCAGGGCGGGCTGGGCTCCTCGACCTGGACGCGCAGGCGGTCGCCCTCCTCGACGTGGCGGGCCGTTTTCGAGTAGGGCAGGTATCCCTCGCCGTCGCCGACGTCGACGACAGCACCGCCCCCGAGCGTCCCGGTTATCTCGCCCGCGTAGACAGCACCGCGTGGAAGGTCGGCTACCCACGTCAGGGTGTCCCGGCCGACCCCACGCAGGCGGTCGGTGACCGCCGCGACGCGGTCCCGGTCGCCAGCCACACAGACCCCCTGTCGGTCACCGGTCGTCTCCACGGTGGCCGCGGCCGGTGCGACGGGAAAGTCCGCGTCGAATCGCTCGCGGATGGGCGGGGACGCCTGTACAACGTTTTCGAGGAGTGCCGTCAGGGCGGTCGCGTAGACGCCGCGAATGCGGACGCTCATCGACTGTCCCTGGTGGCCCTCCACCTATAAGGACTGCTGTCGCCGCGTGTGCCGGCGGTGTCGGTGCTGGTGCGCGAACAGCCCAGCGTCAGTCAGGCGACGAGGTTCAGGATGAGGATGAACACGCCCGTGAGCGCGCCGAAGGCGATCACGGTCTTGGGGTCGAAGCGGATGGCGTTGCTGTCCTCGGCGTCGAAGTACCGGACGAGACCGGCACTCGACATCAGGCCAGAACCGTCGGAACTGCTCATGCCCCCAAGTGGTTGACCACCGAGTGTAAGCCTTTCGGGACCGGTCGTGCACCGCCTCCGACAGGTGGAAAACGCTTATGCGGATTGCCGGAATAGCTGACGCACGCATGACCGTCACGCTGAAAGACTTCTACGCGGACTGGTGTGGCCCCTGCAAGACACAGGACCCAATCCTCGACGAAGTATCCGAGGAGTACCCGGACGTGGAGTTCGAAAAAATAAATGTCGACGAGCAACAGGACGTGGCCAACGAGTACCAGGTCCGTTCGCTGCCGACGCTCATCGTCGAGAACGACGACGGCGTCGTCGAACGGTTTGTCGGCGTCACGCAGGCCGACGACATCGAGTCGGCACTCGCCGACGCGGGGGCCTGAGCGGCGCTTCCTGGTCTCTGACTTTGCGTTGCCGGCTACGGACCGTATAGGCCGGCCGCTCGCACTGGCCTACAGCCGCCAGTATTAGCCGGTGTTCCCGGGGTCGCCGGCGTCCGGTTCCGCGCCCGCGATGGCGTCCTCGAGCCCGTCGGCGACGGCCTCGTCGACCCGGTTCTCGTCGCGGAGTTCGCGGTCGTCTCCCTCTTCGTCCTGCGGTTCGGTGACTTCCTCGTCGCCGGTCACGGAGACGAACAGGTCGGCCAGGTCGTCGGTACGGGTTGACTGTGATTTGCTCATACACTGTGTAGTGCGCGCAGCAATAAAGGTGGCAACCCAAATGTGTTTGGTAGTCACAAAACCGACAGACGTCGGCGGGGCGATGCCGGCACCCGCCCGGCGTCCCGCAGTTCAGAGAGCGTCCCGCTGGCAGGTGCCACAGAGGTTCTCTTCCTTGACGTCGACCTCCCGGACGGGCGGCGAGAAGTTCATCACGCACCGTTTGTTGTCGCAGTGTTCGAGCCCGAAAGTGTGGCCGACCTCGTGGATGACCTCCTTGCGGACGCGGTCGGAGAAGATGTCGTCCGCCGACCGGTTCGAGAACCCGCCGTCGGAGGAGGTCCGGAGGCGGTACGTCGAGATGACCGACCCGCTGCCCCCCAGATACGCCAGGCCGAAGACGTAGTTGCGGCGGTGATAGAAGAGGTCCTTCGGGGTGATGGCGATGTTCTTCTCGCCGTCGCCGATGCGCTTCGCGAGGTCGATGAACTCCTCGGCACGGTACTGGTCCCGGCTCGAGTCGTACGAGCCCGCGGGGACCGGTCGGGCGTCGTGGACGGTCACCTGCGAGTCGTAGATCGCCCGGAGTGCGCTGGAGGCCTCCCGCTTGACGACGGCGTCGACCTCGCCGACCGGCACGATGTCGACGTGCATGCAAACCACTATGCGGTGCCAGCCCATAAAAATCTCGCGTGGGAACAGACACCACGGCCGCCCTCGCCGCCCGCCTGACGGGGTTCGACCGCGTCGTCGAGGTGGGAGTCGGCCATCGACCGGCGGTCGCGGCCACCCTCGCCGACCGGGGCGTGTCGGTGACTGCCACCGACGTTCGCGACCGGCAGGTGCCCGATCGCGTCCGGTTCGTCCGCGACGACGTCACCGACCCCGAGCGGTCGGTGTATACAGACGCCGACGCACTCTTCGCGCGGAATCTCCCGCCGGAACTCCACCGCCCCGTCCGCGACATCGCGCGCGAGGTCGAGGCCTGTTTCCTGTTCACGACGCTGGGGGCCGACCAGCCAGCGGTCCCGGCCGCGCCCGAGACGCTCCCCGGCACCACGCTGTTCGAGGCCGAGTCGCAACCGCCTTGAACGCCGACCACGTTCCGACACACGATGAACGTCGACGCGGTCGTGCTCGACGTCGACGGCGTGCTCGTCGACGTGGCCGACTCCTACCGGCGTGCGGTCGTCGAGTCCGTCGATCACGTCTACGGCGACACCCTCCCGAAGGCCGGCATCCAGCAGTTCAAGGACGCCGGCGGGTTCAACAACGACTGGGACGTCACCGACGCCGTGGCGCTGTATCTGCTCGCGTGCCGCGAGGGGATGGACTACTCGGTGGCACAGTTCGCCGACGCAGTCGCAGGGATGGGCGGGGGACTCTCGGCGGCCCGGACCGTCGTCGGCGAGGAACTCACGCCCGCCGCACGCGAGCGCGTTCTCGCGCGCTTGGACCGCGAGCGACTCCGGGA
>PXSU01000176.1:0-1955 GCA_003022745.1 Halobacteriales archaeon SW_9_67_25 | reverse complement strand
GAGACACCCGCGGAGTTCCGGTTCACGATGGATGACTGGGCCGGCGGCAAACCCGACCCGGGCGCGCTCGTGACCCTGGCCAAGCGCTTCGAGGCCGACGCCGTGGCCGTCGCTGGCGACACGCTCGACGACGTCCGGACCGCCGTCAACGCCGACGAGGCCGACAAGCACGCCTACCACGGTGTCGGCGTCCTGACTGGCGGTCTGACCGGCGAGGCCGGCCGCCGGAAATTCGAGTCGGCGGGCGCCGCTGCCGTCGTCGGGAGCGTCAACGACCTGCCCGACCTGCTGTCGTTCAGCCAGTAGACAGCGACGCCGTGACCCGCCCCTGGAGTGTGGCCGGCAGGGCGACGATAGTTGCGACGAGGGCCGCGTTCCCGACGACGGCCACCGGCCCAATCCCCGTCGCCGAGGCCAGCCAGTAGAGCCCGCCGGCGACCGGGAGGCCGATGGCGACGAGGGCGAGCGCCTCGCCACGGGCAGGTGCGGACAGCCCCGCCGTTTCGACGGCCCGGAACGCGACCGCGCCGCCGAGACTGGCCCCGAGCGCCAGCAACGATTCCGTACCTGCCCCCGTGAGACCGACCCCAGCAGCGGCGATACCGACAGCCACCAGACAGGCCCAGTCCGCCCGGTGGCCGACGCCCCACCAGAGGCCGGCGAGGACGGCCAGGCCGACGGCGTGGCCGACGAGAACGTCACCCAGGTAGTGGACGCCGATCACGACCCGCGAGAGGCCGACGAGCGCGACGAGGACGACCGTCGGTCCCGCCACGCGGACATCCCCGAGTCTGTCGCGGGCGAGCACCAGCCCGCCGTAGACGACAGACGCGGCGGGCGGGGCAGCCCGAACGCCGCCTTGAGGGTCAGCGTCACCGCGAAGGCGACGAGCGCGTAGCCGATGACCGTCCCCGTCGTCTCCCGCTCGTCTACCCAGTACAGCACCGAGAGGACGACGACGAGGAAGGCGACACCACCCAGTTCCGTGACGAGCCCGAACGCCTCGACAAGGGCCGGCGACGCCGACTCGCGTATGCCCTCGCTGACGGACTGGAGGCGGTACACACGCGTCCCTACGGCGGTCCGCGCAAAAGGGTTTCTATGGCGTCAGCCGCGTCACCGCGAGCCACTCGATGCCCCCATCGACCAGCGCGACCGTCATCTCCTTGCGGACCCCGTGGGCGAGCCGGACGTCCAGCGCGATGTCCCGCGGCGCGAACGTGTGGTCTGCAGGCAGGACCCGCACGAGCCGCTCGGAGTGGCCCAGGTCCGCGACGCTCTCGACGTCTGCGTAGGTCCGGAAGTCCGCGCCGAACTTGTACCCGGTCTTGGGGACGATGCCCGCGGTCCGCAACGCGTCGTAGACCTGCAGCCGGCGGTCGAACCGCTTGCCCTCGACCTCGCGTCCGCGGTCCACGAGCGCCCGCTCGGCGTCGGCCCGGCCCGCCAGTCCCAGCCGCCCCCGGGCGGCGAGGGAGGCGGCCTCGACGAGCGACAGCTGGACAGTACCGTCGAGCCGCTGGCCGTAGAAGGCCCGCCCGTGGAGCGTCTCCGGCGGGTCCGGGACCAGAACGCGGTCGGTGACCAGTTCGCCGGTCACCGCCGGGACGTCGTCGTAGGACGACCCCGTCAGCGTCGGTGCCGCCACGGCGAAGTAACTGAGTTCGCTCTCCTCGTCGACGACGGCCAGCACGCCCGTTCCCTCAGTGGTGCCCGCGAGCCCCGAGAGCGTCGCCGCCGGGACGCCGTCGCGCTCCCCGACGGCCCGGACGCGGTAGGCGACCTCGTCGTCCCACGGACCCTTGCCCCGCGGGTAGACCACGAAATCGACCGTTTTCCCGTCCCGGTCCTCACGGGCCGGCGAGAGGTAGAACCCGCGGTCGCGGAGGTCCCGGTAGACGAAGAAGGCAACCTCGGAGACGGCGGCCGAGGCGAGAAAGCCACGGAAACCCAGC
>PXSU01000175.1 GCA_003022745.1 Halobacteriales archaeon SW_9_67_25 | reverse complement strand
TTCAATGGGCAGCGTCACTGCGGCCGTGTCAACCTCGTATCCGGCGTTCGCCACGGCGTCCATTAAGGACGACAGGGGCACTGCGCCGTTTTCGAATGTCACCGTGGCCTTCTCCGTCGCCAAATTCACCGTCGCGTCCGCCACGCCGTCCACGGCCTGCAGCTCCTCGTCCACCTGGTTTACGCAGGAGGCGCAGTGCATTCCCTCTACCGGAAGCGACACTGTGCGAGCAGACTCTGACTCGGAGGGGATCATAGACGTAGGTTGGTTTTGGAGCGAGTTAGTGAGGAATATCGGCGTGTCTCCTCCACGAACCCGCCTACGGCGAGGTCGGTGGCCCGGAGTGACCGAGGCGGGGACGGGGGCTTTTCACCGCCGAGGCCGTCCGGCCGACATGGCCGACCGGGATGGCCACTCCGACGGCGACGGTCCCCGCGACGACCGGTGCCACCGGACCACCGACCACCACGGGAGTCCCGCGCGGCGCGCGGCCGCCGGCGTGCCAGCGGAGACCCGTCCCGAGCGCGACTCCCCGTCCGATCCGCCGGGGGCGGAGTCGACGGCGCCCGACCCGCCGGGAGCCGTGGCGCTGGTCGGGCGGGCCGGCGTGGTCCTCGCGGTCGGGTCACTCGGCCTCGCTGTTGTCGGTGTCGGTGGGTTCGCTGTCGGCCTCCAGCCATACGGTGCTATCGCCACCGTCCTGGCACTGGCGGGAATCACCGTCGCGATGGTCCTCGGGATGGCCCACCAGGCCTACGTCGGTGACTGGATGGGGGAGTAGGTGACCCCCCTACTCGTTCGTGTCCCGTCGAGACGGACCTCCGGTGGCCGTCCCGGCGAACACCACCGCTCTTCGTGTGGGGACGTCGGGGAATCGCGGTCACCGCGACCCCGGCGGTCCGGCGGAGCAGAGGTGTCCGCTGTCGTCTCAGATGACGCGGTTCTGGAGGTAATCGAGGTGTTTGGCGTTGTAGACGATCCGCACCTCGTCGGTCGCGGCCGACCCGATGCAGGTCAGACGGACGTTCTTGTCTTCGACTTCCTCGTCCGAGAGGATCTGTTGCATGTCCATGTCGATCTCGCCTTCGAGGACGATGGCCGCGCAGTTCGCACAGGCGCCTGCCCGACACGAGAACGGCCAGTCGTAACCCTGTGCCTCGGCGGCTTCCAGGATGTACTCGCCCTCGTTGACGTCGAGGGTGCCGTAGTCCTCGTCGGAGAGGCCGGCGTCGGCCGCCTCCTCGAAGACCGGGTCGTCGTACATGTCCCATCCTTCGTCGTCTACAACGTCGTAGTTGAGGTACTCGACTGTTGGCATCACCCTGGTCTTCACACCCCTCCCGGTTAGACTTTGCTGTTTGTCCGAATGGGTGTCCGGACTCAGGGTGGGTGCTCACGGCGCGGCGAAACCCTCTGCCCTCTCGCCGCGGCGTGGCGGTGACACCGCCAGGCTTTCACGAGCGCCGGACCGACGGTCGGATATGTTCCCCGAGTTCGAGGTGGTCCCGGCGGTGGACATGCAGGACGGGCAGGTGGTCCAGCTGGTCGGTGGCAAACGCGGTACGGGAACGACCTACGGCGACCCCGTCACGGCCGCGACCTGGACGGGGCTTTCGAGGGCGAACGCGCCAACGCCGGCGCCATCGACGCCGTCCTCGACGCGGTCGACGTGGCGGTACAGCTCGGGGGCGGTATCCGCACGGCCGCCGACGCCGTCGGCCTCCTCGACCGCGGCGTCGACCGCGTCATCCTCGGGACTGCCGCAGTGGAAAACCCCGACATCGTCGCCGAGATCAGCGACGAGCACCCGGGCCGGGTGATGGTCAGCCTCGACGCGAAGGACGGCGAAGTGGTCGTCTCCGGGTGGACCGAGGGGACCGGCCTCGATCCGGCGGCGGCCGCTGCCCGCTACGAGGACCTGGGTGCGGGTGCGATCCTCTTCACCGACGTCGACGTCGAGGGGCAACTCGATGGCGTCCGCACCGGTCCAGTCGAGCGGGTCGTCGGGGCCGTCGACGTCCCTGTGGTCGCGAGCGGCGGCGTCGCGACTGTCGGGGACATCCGGGCGCTGCGGGACGCGGGCGCGGCGGCAGTCGTCGTCGGGAGCGCACTCTACGAGGGGACGTTCGCGCTCGAAGAGGCACAGCGGGCCGTCTCGGCGTGATGCGTGGCACAACGGCCAAATACGGGGGCCGCCACACGTCGACCATGACAGACCGGACCGCGGCCGTCACGCGCGAGACCGCCGAGACCGACATCGAGGTCACGCTCGATATCGACGGCGACGGCGACGCCACCGTCGACACCGGCGTGGGCTTTTTCGACCACATGCTCGACTCGCTTTCGACCCACGCACTGTTCGACCTGACCGTCTCCTGTGAGGGCGACCTCGCTGTCGACGACCACCACACCGTCGAGGACGTCGCCATCACGCTCGGGGACGCACTCGCGGAGGCCCTGGGCGGGAAACGGGGTATCCGTCGCTTCGCCGACCGCACGGTGCCGATGGACGAGGCCCGTGCCGAGGTGGTCCTCGACGTGAGCGGCCGCCCGTACTTCGCCTTCGCGGGCGAGTTCTCCCAGGAGGCCGTCGGCGGGATGACCAGCCACATGGCGCGGCACTTCCTGCGGTCGCTGGCCACGAACGCGGGCCTCACACTGCAGGCGCGCGTTGAGGGCGAGAACGCACACCACGAAATCGAGGCGCTGTTCAAGGCACTGGCCCGCGCCCTCTGGCAATCGGCGCGGTATTGTTGTTCACGGACGCGGCAAGCGGCGACGTCGAGGAGATCGTCGCGACGACGGCGACGGTCCTTCGATTGCGTGTCGCCGGTCCGGTCCCGTCAGTCCGCCGGGACACCCCTCCTGTCTCTACAAGAGTTAAGAGGTCGCTCTGTGTGGGAGTCGGTACTGTCATGACCAGCACGCGTCCCGACTGGAGTGGGTGGTGACCGTGTTCGAGGAGATTATGGCGAAGTTCTCGGATTCGCCGAGCCAGCAGCGGGTCATCCGACTGCTGCTGGAGCGGGGCTTTTCGGTCAACGACGAGGGGCGGGTGGTCTCGGGCGGCATCGAGATTCCCGATACGGGCATCGCCCGCGAGGTCGGGGTCGACCGCCGGGTCGTCGACGCCACCACCGACGCCATCCTCGCTGACGACGACCTCCGGCCGATATTCCAGAACATCTCCGCGATCCCCAGCCTGATGGATCTGGCGCCGGTGCTCGACCTGACGGTGCTGACCGTTGCCGTCAACGACGCCGAGGCGTCGGGCATCGTCGCCACAGTCACGACGGCCATCGCCGACCGGGACATCTCCATCCGGCAGGCCATCACCGAGGACCCCGAGTTCACCGACGAGGCAGTCCTGTACGTCATCACCGACGAGGACCTGCCCGGCGACCTCCTGACCGAAATCCGGGACATGCCGTTCGTCCGGCGCATCGAACTGGCCTGACCCGTATGACCGGGACACCGACCGACGGCCAGTCCTATACTGTCGACGTCGAACATCCCGACGGGACGGCGACCCTCTCTGTCGCCCACGGGACGGTACTCCGTGACGCGTTACGGGAGGCCGGGCTCTCGCCACACAGCAGGGTCGGCCGGCGGGTCAACTGCGGCGGACGGGGGCTCTGTGCGACCTGTGGGGTCCGCGTTGCCGACCCACCCGAACCCGAGCACTGGCACGACGACCTGGCCGCCCGCTTCGGGTACCCGCGGCTGTCCTGTCAACTGCGGGTGACCCGGGATATGTGCGTCCGGATTCCGGAGAAACTCGTCTGGGGTGGCCGGGAGAGCGATTAGCCTCCTCTCGGCGCGCTACCCGTCGCTCTCGACGTGTTCCTCGACCAGCACCCGCCGGAGTATCTTTCCGGAGGGCGATTTGGGGATCTCGTCGACGATATCCATCTCGCGGACCTTTTTGTGGGGCGCGACACGGTCGGCCACGGACTCTCTGACCGCCTCGGTGTCGATATCGCCGTCCGGGACCACGAACGCTTTCGGTATCTCGCCGGCCTCCTCGTCGGGCTTTGGGACCACGGCGGCGTCGGCCACTGAGGACTCCTCCAGCAACAGCCCCTCGAGTTCCGCTGGCGCGACCTGGTAGCCCTTGTACTTGATGAGTTCCTTGACGCGGTCGATCACCGACAGGTAGCCGTCCTCGTCGACGACGCCGACGTCGCCGGTCCGGAGCCACCCCTCGACGAACGCCTCGTCGGTCGCGTCCGGGCGGCCGTAGTAGCCCTCCATTACCTGCGGGCCCCGCACCAGCACCTCGCCCTCGTCGCCGGCCCCGAGGTCCTCGCCGGTCTCGACATCGACGACACGACAGGCCGTGTTCGGCACCG
>PXSU01000174.1:1972-15887 GCA_003022745.1 Halobacteriales archaeon SW_9_67_25 | reverse complement strand
GCGTCGGTCTCCTGCAGGTCCATGGTGGGGGTACGGGTGGCGGGGGTTTGAGGCTGCGGATTCGCCGCCGGGTCAGAGAAACCGGGACATCTGCTGGACTGTCCTCTGGGGATCGACCGTCGAGAATCCGGCCCGGCGGTACAGTCGCTTCGCGCGGCGGTTCTGGCGCTCGACGCTGAGCCAGACGCGCGGGACGCCCGCCTCGCGGGCGTGGTCCAGCCCCGCCGCGAGCAGGTGCGACCCGATCCCGGCGTTCTGGTAGTCCTGGTGGACGAAGATGGCCAGTTCGCGACCAGCGCCTCGTCGTCCGTCTCGCGGTACGCCCGGAGGTCGATCTCTCGACCGGCCTCGTCCGCGAACGTCACCGGCGGCGACACCGACGGCAGCCGTCGCGGCCGCAGACTCGTCAGCGTGCGCTCGATCCCGCGCAACAGCGCAGCGTGCACACTAAGCATCGCCGGTGGTCTTCGGGCCCGTGACCGGCCTTACGGACCCGTCTCCGCCCGCGTCTGTCGACAGTATCCGACCAGTTTCGTCCATTTCATGCGGACGTACGTGCTGCAACACCGATAATTCTTCTCATTGTGTCGAATTTCGTCGTTTTGGCGACGGCCAGCCACAGTCACTGCCGGAGGTCGTACAGCCGGCGAAAGGCCGTCGGGGGAAAGCACAACTCGACGCGGCTCGGCGGGCGACCCTTCCCGTTTCGCGTCTCGGCCCGGACGCGCTCGACGATGCCGAACTCGGCCATCTCGTAGAGGAACCGCTTGACAGTCCCCGGCGAGAGGTCGACCGGCCCGGAGCTGATCGCCTCCGTCGTTGCGGTGACCGACGCCCGCTGGGTCTCGTCGATGTCGACGAGTTCCCGGAGGACGAGCTGTTTGTTTGCCGGGAGCGCGAGGACCCGTCCTAGCGAGACCGGGGGCCGGGGAATCTCCTCGATGGCCGCCTCGATGTCCGCCGGGAGCAGTTGGGTCCGTTCGGCCCGATCGGCGCGGTCGGCGGCGACGAACAGCGCCAGCAACGCGTCGTGTGCGTTCCCGTCAGCCCACCGGGCGATCCGGCGGACCAGTTCGTGGTCCAGCGCCTGCCGGGCTAGTCCCTCGGAGGCGCGGGCCATCAGCACGTCGACCAGCGTCTGTCGCCGGTAGGGTTCGACCCCGATAGACACCGCCGTGTACTCCGTCAGTGCGATCTCGGCGGGGTCGGTCCGGCCCACGGCGAGCCAGCTGGCGTTGTTCGGGAGCCCGGCGAACAGGTCGACCAGTTCCGCGACATCGACGCTCCCGGATTCGTCGACGTGGTCGACGGCGACGACGACCCCCGTCCGGGACTCCCCCAGGAGGTCATGGAGGCGCCCGTGGAGCTCACCGGTGCTGATGCCGTGTTCGGGCACTGGGTCGTCGACCAGCGCGTCGAGGACGCTGTGATAGAAGGCGAACTGGCTGGTCTTGCCCCGGAGGTCGACGACGACGAAACCCGGAGCGGTCGGCGATGCGATCCGGGTGCTCGTGTGGATTACCGACTGCCGCTCCGTCGAGAGACGTTGCAGGTGGCTAAACAGCGCTGTCACGACGGCCGACTTCCCCGTCCCGGCCCCGCCGTGGACGTACGCGTTTGGGGGCAACTGCCCGTCGAAAGCCGGGTCGAGGTGGTCGAGCAACCGTTCGAGAACCGGCCCGCGGTCCGAGGGCTCGTCGACGTGCACGACCGGCGAGAGGGGCTGGTAGTCCCGTATCAGTCGCGGTTCCCCGTCCCGGTGCTGGCGTCGTTGTATCCTCGCGTCGATGTTCATGGACCTTTTGTTACGGTAGATACCGACCGAGTGATAAAAAAAGACCGGTCGGGGGTGACAGACCGGTGATGGGAGAACACCCATACTTGTGGCTCTCACACCTTTGGGTATGATCGATGAGACCATCGAGGACATCGATCGGATGCAGACACAGAGCTCCTCGGTCGTCGCGGTGAGGGCAGCCGAGGCTCTGGCGAGTCTGGCCGACGACGACTGCGACAGCCTCTCGGAGTTCTACCGGTTGGTCGAGCAACAGAGCCGTGCGCTCCAGCGCGCGAAGCGCTCCCACGCACCGCTGTACACGACACAGCAACGCATCGTCGAGGCGGTCCTCGACGCCGAGGCCGGGACCGTCGAGCAGGCCAAACAGCACCTGCGCGACGCGGTCGAGTCGGTGGTCACGGAACTCCGGACGAGCAAGGAGCGCGCCGCCGAGCGGGCCGCGTCGCTGATCGACGACGGCGACGTGGTGCTGACAACGCTCATCGTCGACAGCGCCGCCGGGCAGTACCTCCCGGAGTGTGACCGCGTCTTCGTGGGGATGAACTGCCTGGTCGACGACACCGTGTACAACCGCGTGGGAACCTATCCGATTGCCGCGACGGCCGCACACGCGGGCATACCAGTGACTGCTGTCGCGTCCTCGACGAAGTTCATCGGCAGCGGCTTCGACTTCCAGAACAGCTACCGGCCGGCCTCGGAGATGATGCACGAACCGGTCGAGGGGTTCGAGGTGGCAAACCCCGGGTACGACGCGACGCCAACCAGTCTGCTCGATTCGGTCGTCACAGAGGACGCCGTCATCGGGTTCTGATCACCGGATTGTCCGGTCGGTAATTCGCCGGAGCCGGTCGGCCACCTCCGGATCGAGTCCCTCTTGGGTCACCCGCCACTGCCAGTTTCCGGTGGCTGTCCCCGGGACGTTGAACCGCGCCTCGCTACCCAGTCCGAGCAGGTCCTGGACAGTCGTCAGCGCGGCGACAGCCTCGGAGTTGTACACCGCCTCGACGAACGCCCAGTGGATGTCGGTCCCGTCGGTGCCGAGGTTGTAGTGGAGACACTCGCGCTGTCGGTCCGGGAGGTCGCGGTAGTAGCCCACTACGGTGTCCGTGTCGTGTGTCGAGGTGTAGCCGACCGACCCCTCGGGGAAGTGCATCGGCTGGTACATGTGTCCCTCCTCACACCAGTCGGCGTACTGCGGGACCCGCATGCCGGGGAAGCCAAACCGGTCGCGCAACGCGACGACGCTCTCGTCCAGGAATCCGAGGTCCTCGACGAAGAAGGGCAACTCGCCCAGGTGTTCGCGCACGCTCTCGAAGAAGTGCGCGCCGGGCCCCTCGCGCCACTCGCCGGCCGCCGGCGAGTCCGCCCCGGCGGGGATGGCCCAGAACTCGTCGAACCCCTTGAAGTGGTCGATACGGGCGATGTCCACGAGGTCGAACAGCCGCTCGAACCGGGCGAGCCACCAGCCGTAGCCCTCGGCGCGCAGCGTCTCCCAGTCGTAGACCGGGTTGCCCCACCGCTGGCCGTCGTCGTTCGGGTTGGGTGGCACGCCCGCCACTGCCCTCGGCCGGTACCCGGCGTCGAGGTCGAACGCCTCCGGGGCGGCCCAGACGTCCGCGGAGTCGAGCGCGACGTAAATCGGGAGGTCGCCGACGAGACCGATGCCCCGCTCGCGCGCGTACGACGCGAGGTCGTGCCACTGTTCGTCGAACACCCACTGGACGAACGTCCGGTGGCGTATCTCCGCGGACAGTTCCTCGCAGTAGCGTTCGATCGCGTCGGGGTCGCGCGTCCTGACGGGGTCGGGCCACTCGGTCCACGCGCCGTCGAACTCCCCTCGCAGCGCCATGAACAGCGCGTAATCCGCCAGCCAGTCCGACTCGCGGTCGCGGAATGCCGCGAAGCGTTCGCGCTCCGTTGCCGGCGCGTCTGCCCGGAAGCGCTCGTGGGCTCGCTCCAGCCGGTCGCGCTTGAACTCGCGGACGCGGTCGTACCGGACCTCGTGTGGCGAGACGCCGGCGGGCGGGTCCAGTTCCGCGTCGTCGAGGTAGCCCCGCTCGGCCAGCCCCCTGAGGTCGACGAGCAGCGGATTCCCGGCGAACGCGGAGTAGGACTGGTAGGGCGAATCGCCGTGGGCACCCGAGGTCGGCCCCAGCGGGCAGAACTGCCACAGCGACTGGTCGGCACGGTCCAGGAAGTCGACGAACGCCCGTGCCCCGGCACCGAGGTCGCCGATGCCGTGCGGACCGGGCAGCGACGTCAGGTGGAGGAAGACGCCAGCCTGTCGGTCGAAACGCATACTACCCGTTCTCGGGACGGGTATTTGAACGTGGGGCCGTGGACCCGCCCGGATGTGACACGAACCTATATGCGTGGGGCCCGACTCGTCTCAGGGAACCAGATGCCACCGACAGTGCTGATGCTGGGCTGGGGATTCCCCCCCGACGTCACCGGCGGGCTCGACATCGTCGTCGGTGAACTCTTCGAGCAGTTCGAGTCGAGAGACGACGTCGATTTCCAGCTGGTGTTACCGGCCGAGTACGCCCCGGAGGACCGGGCGGGTATCCACGGCGTTCCGACGGGCACGGGCGACATCATCACGCGGATCGGGCGGCTCGCCGGCGAGTTCGCGGAGCTGGCGGCCGACGCCGACATCATCCACACGAACGACTGGTTCGGCTACAACCCCGGGTCGCGGGCCCGCTCGGAGACCGACGTCGCGTGGGCCACGTCGTTTCACTCCCTCTCGTCGGACAGGAACGTCAACCCCCCCGACCGGGAGGTGCGGACCGAACAGCGGATCGCCGACCGCGCGGACCACATCGTCGCAGTGAGCGAGTTCACGCGCGAGCGCATCCGCCGGGAGTACGACGCCGACGCGACGGTCATCTACAACGGCTTCTCCTCGGTCGAGCCGACCGGCAGGGACGTGAAGGCCGACCTCGGCATCGACGGGACGATGCTCCTCTTCGTGGGCCGACACACCCACCAGAAGGGCCTCTCGTACCTGCTGTACGCGCTCACGAAGCTCCGCCACGACGACGTGACGCTCGTGCTCGGCGGGTCGGGCCACCTCACCGACCAGCTCGAGCGGTTCGTGGAACTGCTCGGCCTCGGGGACAGCGTGCGCTTTGTCGGCTACATCGCCCAGGGGGAGCTGGGCGACTACTACGCGAGTGCCGACCTGTTCGTCTCGCCCTCGCTGTCCGAGCCGTTCGGGCTCACCATCGTCGAGGCGCTCTCGGTCGGGACCCGCGTCGTCGCCTGCCGCAGCGGGGTCGCGGAGTTGCTCCCCGGAGACTGCGTCATCCAGGTCACGCCCGACTCCGAGTCCATCGCCGACGGCATCGAGTACGCGCTCTCGCTCGATACGCCCATCGAGTACGAGGAGCGTACCTGGGCGGAGGTCGCCGACGAGCACGCGGCTTTTTATCACGACGTGCTCAAGACGTAGGTATGTCACGTGAACTCCTCACACGGGCGGTCGAAGCGATCAGGACCGCACGCGAGGCGACTACCGACAGCACCACCGGGGACAGCCTGGCCGAACTGGCCGCACACCTCCAGTCACACGCCGACCGCGAGGCGACACCGGCACTCGGCACGCTCGACCGCGTCCAGACGAAACTCCGGGTCATCGAATCCGAGACGAGCGATCCGGCCGTTTCAGAGCCGCTCGCGGCGGCGCGCGAGCACATCCTCTCGTTCCTCGAGACGCTCGAAGACCGGGGAATGAAACAGCACTGAGGGGGCCACGCTCACCGGAGAAAGCGGACGTCAGTGACCGGTTCTGGGTGGACGACGATGTAGCCGGTGGCGGTCGGTTCCATCCCGGTCACCGAGGTCGCGTCCGGGTGTGTCCGGTATGGGCTGTCCTCGGCGCCGCTGCGGGGCCGGTAGGGACTGTCGTATGCTGTCCGGCGGTCCTCGGGTGGCCGGTCGAAGTCCTCCGGCGGGAGGTAGATCTTCTCGCCGGAGTCCGACCGGACCACCACCGCCGTGTCGCGGTCCCCGGAGACGACGATCTCGGTCCGGTCGTCGGCGATCTCCATGCTGAACTCGACCGGGTCCTCGCCGTCCTCGCGGGGGCCCTCGCGCCGGGGGTCCCCGGTCGGTCGGTTGTCTGCCATGCCGGACACGAGGCGAGTGACACACTTAGTGGTTGGCCAGTCCGGACTGGACCGGCGTCAGGACCCCGAGGAGGAGTTCTCGATCATCACGGCGCCGCTGACGTCGAGGTCCTCCAGCGTGACGCCCTCCCCGAGGATCGAGTCGTCGAGGTCACACCCCCTGATCTCGGCCCCGGGAAAGACGAGTGTCCGTTCGAGGGTGGAGTCGGTCACTGTCGCGTCGGCCATCACGTGGACGGTCCCGCCCAGTTCGACGTTCTCGACGGTTGCGTCGGGGTGGACGAGCGACTCGCCCTCCAGCGCCCACTCGACGGCCGCCAGGTACGACGCCGGCGTGCCGATGTCGAACCACGTGTCATCGAACGTGAACGCGTAAACTGCCTCCCGGGACTGGAGCCACTCGACGTACCATCCCGGCTCGTCTGGGTTGTTCTCGCCGGCGAGGTACTCCCCGAAGCGGACCGAGTCGGCGGGAAACAGGTAGCAGGCAATCGAGGCGAGCGTGCTCGCTGGGTCGTCGGGTTTCTCCTGGAAGTCGACCACCCGTTCGCCGTCCAACTCGACCAGCCCGTAGGATTTGGCCTTCCCGTAGGAGCCGACGTCGTAGGCCGCCAGCACCGCCGCTTCCTGGCGCTCGTAGTAGTCGATGAACTCCGAGACGTCGAACCCGATGAGATTGTCGCCCCCGATGACGAACAGGTCGTCGTCGACGCCCTCGCGCTCAACGAGTTGGGCGAGCGCGCCAACCACGCCGAACTTCTCGTCTTCGGCCGTCGTCTTCTCGACGGAGAGCTGTGCCTTCCCGTAGCCCTTCTCCGCGATGTGGGCCTCGAAGTCGTCGGCGAAGGCATCGTTCGTGCTCACGTACACCGTCTCCACGCGGTCGTCGTCCTCCAGCGAGGACAGGATTCTGTCGATGACTGTCGTCTCTCCGACCGGCAGGAGCATCTTCGGGCGGGGCTTTGTGATCGGCCACAGCCGGGTCGCGTAGCCGCCCGCGAGTACTATCGCGTCCATGCCTGTTCCCGTCAGTCCATCTCGACCGTGTCGTGGTGGTGTCGTGTCATGTATCTCCCGGCCTTGCTGGCCAGCTGTACTGTCGATTCGCCTCTCTCCGTACGGACAGCCGACGGCGATATTAAAGTTGGGAGTTCCGCCGGGAAGGGCTCTTTCGGGACTGGACCGGAACCGGTCAGAGCCGCAGACGGCGCACGGTCGTCCCGTGAGTCTCCAGGTCGTCGCCGCTGGTCGCCGCGACGGTGACGAGGTTCTCGCCGGGCTCGACGTCGACGGTCCGCTCGAAGCTACCGTCCTCGGCGTTGACGATGGCGGCCTCGACGGGCGTCTTGACGGCGACGCGGGTACCGGTCGTCTCGCCGGAGACGACCAGCCGGTTGCCCCGGAACTGGGTGTCGACCCGCAGGGCGGGGCTCCGGTGGGGCTCATGGAGGCGTGCCTCGCGGTACCGCTCGCGGACGAACGCCGGCGTCTCGACGGGCTTGCCGGCGCTGACGCTGTGTGCAAGGCGGACGTACTGTGCCATCGCCCACGCCAGCGGCGTCGCCGACCCGGTCCCGTCCGCGAACGACCAGCCGTAGTCGGTACTGTGTTGGCGGTCCCAGACCTGCTCGGGGAGCATCCGCCCGGAGTTTGCGAACTCCGCCATCGCCCGCAAGCAGTCCATCGGTTCGAGGTCGGGCTCGGAGAGGCGGAGCTCGTACTCGCCGCGTTCGCCGGTCAGCAGCGGCCAGAGCCGTCCCTTTCCCTCGTGTGCGGTCGACCAGGGTGCACCCTGGTCGCCGGTCCTGCGCTCGCCGTAGCCGTCGCCGTTGTACCGGTAGAAGCCGGCCGCAGACCCGGCCTCGACGCGGATCGTGTGGTCGACCTCGTGGACGGAATTGCGCATCACGGCACTGTCGGGGGGTTCGATGCCCAGCCGCACGAGTTCGAGAAAGCCGGCGTCGATGACGTCCCGTTCGTCGAGGGTCGGCCCGCCGTTCGCGAGCGTCCGGGAGTGGCCGGCGTCGGGGTCGCCACCCCGGGTGACCCGTACGTAGTAGGGTGTCTCGGTGTGGCGTTCGGTGCCCGTCTCGGTCGCGGTCCAGGCCTCGACGTTGTTCGCCCAGTGGTCGGCCAGCCCGAGCCAGACCAAGGCGTCGGCCTCGTGGCCGGCCTCGATTGCGAGTTTGCCGGCACACGCCAGCCCGGCGATCTCGGCGGCGATCGAGGACGGCGAGTATCCCGCCTCCTCCTCCCAGCGCTCCTGGGCGGTCCCGGGGCCGTGGCGGGCGACGTAGTCCGCCGAACGCCGGACGTCCTCGTAGTCGTAGTCGGCCTCGTCGAACCCGACGCCCGCCTCGGCGAGGTGGTAGGCCATCACCTGCGGGAAGGAGATGTTGTCCATCTGTTCGCCGCCCCAGCGCGTGACGCCGTTGACGTAGGTGTTCTGCGGTATAAATCCCGTCTCGTCCTGCTGGTACTCGTAGATATACTCCAGCTGGCTGGTCGCGATATCGAGCGAGCCGACCGTCTCGAAGGCGGTAAACACCTGGTAGAGGTCCCGCGACCAGACGAAGTTGTAGCCGTACCCCTTGGGCTCGGAGGCGTCGACGGCGACGCCCCACGGCACCGAGGGCGAGGCGATAGAGGCCCCCGCGTAGGTCTGTCCAGCGCCAGCGCGACGGAGTAGGCGGCACCGTTCTCGTCGACCAGATAGTCGTTGTCGGTCTCGGCCGTGTACGCCCGGGGGTCCCGGGCTGCGAGGTGGTACCCCCCCGCCTCGCCGTACCTGATCCCGCGGTCGACGGGTGTGGTGCTGGTGGGCGCGACGTCGCCGACGGCGAAGACGTCGTAGGCGTTGTCGTCACGCGCCTCGAAGCTCACGTCGGCGACGATGGCGTCGTGGTCGGGGTCGGCCGCGTACTCGACGGTCAGTCGCCACCCGTGGCCCTGCCCGTCGCCGGTTTCAGTGAAGACGTGCCGGAAGGATAGTGACTCGTCGTCGACCGACGCGACCGGTTCGGGCAGTTCCCCGTTCGCGAACAGCGCTTCGAGCCGGTCGCTGCCGGCGGCGCCGACGGGTGTCACTCTCGCGGCGGTTCTCGCGGTGGGTCCGTGTCGTGTAGTCGGTGTCGTCGTGACACCGGACCAGGAAATCGACCGCGCGGACGTTCATGATGTCCACCTGCGGGAACCTGACCTCGGTGAGTGCCCCCTCCGTGAGCGTAAACCAGACGCGCGAGGGGTCGGGCTCGTCGTGGTCCGCGACGGTTCCGACGCCGTGCTTCTCGCCGGTCGTCCAGGTCGGTCGTTCGCTCGGTCCCTCGGTCCGCGAGGCGGTCGTCGGCAGGGCGTTCAGGTCCTCGAGCAGTGCGGTGGCGTGGAGCCGGAGGGCGTGGGACCACCCCAGCGGCGCGGCGCTGTCGAGGGTACCGTCGTTGAACGCCTGCTCGGCGAGATACCCCGCGTCGGTGGTCAGCGGCCCGTCCGGGCCGAGCAGTTCGTAGAGGTCGCTCGCCCGGCCGAGGTATGCGTCGCCGTTCCGGCCCCGTTCCTCCAGCATGACCCCGACGTGTGCGGCCGCAAGCGCCCCCATCGCGGTGGTCACGCTCCAGACCTTCGCGGTGTCCTGGTCCGCGGTCCGCCAGCGGTCGTCCTCGTAGCGGACCAGCCCCGCGACCCGGCTCGCCGTCGGGTTCCGGAACAGGACGTCCATCGTCGTCCCCACATGGTCGGCCAGGTGGTCGACCTGCTCTGTCGTCAGCGTGACGCTCTCGAGGGCGCCGTACTCCCGGAACGCGCGGGCCAGCACCAGCCCCGCACCGTCGAGCCGGGGGTCCGGCGTCCCGTTCCGCAACCGCATCACGTACGCCCCCAGGTCCGGGTCCCACAGTTCGTCGAGCCCCGCGTGGACGCGCCGTGCCCCCGCGAGACTCTCCTCGCGCAGGGAATCGCCCACCGGCGCCCGCGCGACGGTTGCGAAGGCCTCGAGGAACGTCGCGGCGGTGTGCAGGAACTGCCCGGCGGTGTCCTCCCAGAGGTTCTGGCAGGGTCCGGGGAGGTCGTTGTCGGCGATATCCTCGCGGAGCGCCCGGATGGCCTCTCCGAGTGTGTGCTGGATGGCCTGCCGGGTGTCCCGGTCCAGTTCCTCCCGGCGCTCGCGCAACAGCGTCCCCAGAAAGGCCGTCACTGTCGCGGTCTGGTCGGCCTGGTACTCCGTGGAGTCCGCGGCGCCCTCGACCCGGGCGTTGGCCCAGCCCGGGGCGAGGCTGCCGTCGTCGGCCCAGACGCGGTGGGGCCAGGTGCCGTCCGGGAGCTGGCTCTCACAGAGAAAGCGCGCACTCTCGGCCAGTGTGTCCGTCACCTCCAGGCCCAGCCGGTCGCCGGCCGAGAGCAGGTGCCGCGAGATGGCGGCGTCGTCGCGGAACCAGACGTAGCCATACCCCCCGGAGTGGGCGTAGAAGGGGTCGAACTCCGGGGCAGCGATCCGGCCGCCGGTCGGCGCCGACAGCAGGTCGAGCGCCCGCAGGTCCGTCCAGATACTCTCGGCCCGCAGCCGCGACTCGGGCACGTCGAAGGTCGTCCGCTCGCGGGCGGCCGCCCGCAGGTCGTCGGTGCTGGTGTACTCGCCCACGCAGCTCCGGAGGTCGGCAAGCGCCGTCTCGCGGTCGATGTCAGCGTGGTCCGAGAGCTGGCTCACGAGCGTCGCGCTGTTCGAGCGCCCGCTCCGTTCGAGCGGTGCCGTCACGACAAAATCCCCCTTCAGCCGCTTCTGGTCGTTCCGGTCGACCGGCTGCCGGCGCGGGAAGGACACCGGTTCGTCGGCGAGAATCTCGGCGAAGCGCTCGCGGCGCTGGCCGTTGACCCCGTCCAGCCCCGTCGACGCCGCGAGGTAGTCGTGCTCGTCGCGGTGGTACACCTCCAGCACCTGCGAGCCCTCGTGGCCGTCGTTCTCGTGGACCAGCGCACCGATGCCCGAATCTCTCCCCCCGGGCGCCAGGGTGACGAAGGCGACGAGTTTCGCGTCCCGGGGGACCGCCCCGCGCAACTCGACGTGTGTGACGTGTGCCCGGCCGAGCGTCAGGTCGTACTGGTGGATTGTAAACGAGCCCGCGTCGTACTCGGTCTCCACGAGACGGGTGTCCCGGTAGTAGTGTTGCCTGATGGTCTCCAGGTGGCTGAACCACATCGTCTCTCCGTCGGCGAGAATACCGAGCTGTGAGCGGTCGACCCCGTAGAGTCCGGAGAGCGAATCCGAATAGTCCCGCAGCGACCCGCTCGTCCCGACGTAGACCAGACGGTCGCCGTATCCCGAGAACGAACCCGAGAGCGTCTTGCTCTCCTCGGGAAAGCGCTCCTCGCGTGCCCACTTGTACTCGTTGAGCGCCGTCGTCAGCCGCATGGCTCCTACAAACGGACTGCTGTATATAATACCGACGTTCTCCGGCACCCGGCGCAATTCTTGCGGGCTCTCTGTCGGGGGAGACCGACCGCCGCGGGCTGGACCGGTGCCCCTTCGTGGTCGCGTTCGAAGACAGCACCCGGGCGCATAGTTTATATGGAAGTACGCGAGCATGCCGGCGCTGAACGCGAAGAAGCCGGCCCAGTACCCCGCCTCGACGCGCCGGGTCAGCGACAGGGAGAGACTGACCACAAGCAGCGGGTAGATGGCGAGGCTGTAGGTGAACGCGTTCACCTCCGGCGTAATCGGCCACCCGACGTGGTTACCCCTGATGACGTGATCGACGTGGTGGGCCACGCCCAGCAGCGTCGGCACCAGGACGAACACGTAGAAGGCACGCGTCAGGCTGGTGTCGTTCGTCGGCAGTTCGACCGGGAGGCTCTCTTCGAGTGCCATATCGGACGGTCGTCGCCTGCCGCACTGAGAGTTTGACCAACATGTTGGCCCCAATACTGGACGCTGTTCCTCTCCAGCGAGTTTCGGCGGGTCCGGACAGTCCCTACTTGTCGCTGGCGGGCAGGACGGCGACGCTGTCGACAGCGACGGCGTCCCCGCCGGCAGCGACCGACTCGCCGGAGACGAGGTCGGTCCGGTCGGCGACAGCCGGCACCGCGACCCTCGCCGGGTCGGCGCCGAAGTTGAGTACCACCACGACGCCCGCCGACGCCGTCGTTCGGGCGTAGGCGACCACGCGGTCGTCGTGGCCCGTGCGCACGTCGTAGTCGACCCGCGAGAGGTCGGCCTCGGCCGACAGCGCCGGCTGGTCGTGCCGGACGGCGGCCAGGGCCCGGAAGTGCTCGCGCAGGTCCTCGTGGGCGTGCTCCCAGGCGAGGTTGTCGCGGCGGCCCTGCTGGCCGAACTCCTGGCCGGCGTAGACCATCGGCGCCCCCGGGAGCGTGAACAGCGCCCCTGCGGCGGCCTCGGCGGCGGGGCGACCGTGGGCGAGGATGTACCGCGTCTCGTCGTGGTTCTCGGCGTAGAGCATGAACCCGGCGTGGTCGGGAAACCCCGCGCGGGCGCGGTTCTCGATGGCGTCGAGGAGCACCTCGGGGTCCTCGCCGTTCCCCACGCGGTGGAGCGCGTGGTAGGTCGTCGAGTCGAAGTGCATCTCGAAGAGCCCGGCCTGGAAATCGGGGATGTAGGGGATCGTCTCGTCGAGCAGGAGGAACTCGCTGTCGCGCCCCCGGCAGTAGTCGTGGATCTCCCGCCAGAAACTGTCGGGGACCGCCCAGGCCATGTCACACCGGAAGCCGTCGACCAGGGGTGCCCACTCCGCGATGGCGTCGAGCAGGTGCCGGCGGACCGGGAGGTGGCCGAAATCGAAGTTGGCGATGTGCTCCCACTCGAAGTACGTCTCCGGCTGGGTCTCGGTGCGCCACTCGTACCACTCGCGGTACTCGCTGTCGGTATCCGCCACGGCCGCCTGGAAGTACGGATGGGTCCGGGCCGAGTGGTTGCACACGAGGTCGAACAGGACCCGCAGTCCGCGGTCGTGGGCGGCTGCGACGAGCCGCTCGTAGTCCTCGCGGGTGCCCAGGTCCTCCGCGATGGCGAAGAAGTCGGTGATGTTGTAGCCGTGGGGGGCGTGGTCGTTCTTCAGGACCGGCGTCAGCCAGAGGACGTCCACGCCCAGCGACTCGATGTAGTCCAGCCGGTCGACGATGGCGTCGAAGACGGCACCCTCCTCGCCCCCGAACGTGCGGACGTAGACCTCGTAGATAATTGACTCCTCCCCCCAGGCCGGTGGCTCGTAGAGGCGCTCCGTGTCGATTCCGTCGTCCTCGCTCTCGAAGGCCACGGCGTCGGGGACGCTGTAGCTGTCCTCGCCCAGCGCCACCGCGTGGATACGTGTCGGGTCGGAGAGCGCCGCGATGGGAATCCGCAGCTCGTGTCCCTCGACGGTCACCGCGTCGGGGTCGACGTCGTCGCGGTCGTCGACCAGGAACTCTACCTCGATGTCGCCCGGCGAGCGGTCCGAGTCGGGGTGGGGGCGCGGGTGTGCAGTGACGACCGCCTCGTCACCCTCGACGTGTGGGTCCAGTTGCAGGCGCGGTCGGCCACCGCCGCCGTCATCCGACGAGTCGGCCCCCGCGTATCCCTCCTCTGCGAGGCCGTCCCCGCCAGCACGCCCGGTCCGGCCGCCCGAGGCGTCCGAGCGGGGCGTCCCCTCGGTTGCGGGGTCGTGCGGGGCGGCCCGGACCGTGAGGTGGTGGTCGCCGTCCGGTGCCGAGAGGCGCGCGACGTACGTTCCGGGGACGTCGGTCAGAAGGTGCTCGACCGGGCCGTCACCGAGCGTGGCCGTCGAGTCGGCCGGTTGCTGTACGACTTCCCACCGGTAGGTCGCCGACGGGTCGGGGTTCCGGGGCGCGAGTTCGACCGGGTCGCCCGCACCGACGAACCGCGGGGGTCCGGGGTGGTGCATTGGTCTACTGGACGTGATAGCTGACGGCATCTTGACCCTTGCGAAAGCGCCTCCGTGCATTCGATTTTGCCTGACCGCGAATTGCTCGCTCCCTTCGGTCGCTC
>PXSU01000174.1:0-1941 GCA_003022745.1 Halobacteriales archaeon SW_9_67_25 | reverse complement strand
ACGATACCTGTTGTGTTTGATAGATACACTATCGATGGGGTGTTTTTAAACTGCGCACCGTAGCGGTGCCATGGCAGAGTCACTGACCTGTCCGGAGTGTGGTGCCGAGGTAGCGTCGGCCGAGCAACTCGTGGCAGAACACGAGGTCACCGAAGTTGAGGTCGACGAAGACGGGTCGCTCAACCTCTTCGAGAACCGCGACCTGTTCCTCTGCAAGGACTGCAAGAACCCCCTGGGCATCCGACAGTAACCGTCAGTGTCGCGACGACCGCGAGGTCGGTGCTCGGGGCGTCCGTCCGGTCAGAACGCCAGGTAGCCCGAGTTGGGCAGGACACCGGCAATCGAGAGCACCGCAATCGCGAGCATCTGGATCGTGATGGCCATCGCGGGCGGGTCGACGTGGGTCCCGGAGTGAGAATAGAAGATCCGCTGGGTGAACTCACCCAGGAGTCCACAGATCATCCCGGAGAGACCGGCCACGATCACGACGACTGCCGCGTTGCCGACGACCGGCATGGCGACTGCCGCACCCACGGATCCGAGCAGCGTGATGTGGTGGGTGACGGGGATCTTCTCGACGCCGAGGTTGAGAAACAGCAGACTCATCGCGGAGATGCCATAGCCCAGGAACATACTCCCGGTCTTGATCCAGATGTACCCGGCGAGGATGCCGCCGATGATGCCGATGGTCGCGACGCCGCCCCACTTGTACTGGTGGGGGAGCCAGGGCTCGGTCGCGAGCCGCCCGGCGTGTTCCTCGGGGATTTCGCCGCTTCCGTCGGCCGCGACCTCTTCGTCGCCCGTGGACACGACGCGTGGCTCCTCGTTCTCGAACGGCGTCATGTCGAGGATACTGGACCCGGCCGACCGGCCGACCAGCGGGTAGCCAAAGACCGGCCGTGCGATGATTGCCGTCAGAACCACCGACAGGGCGATCGGGTCCGTCGGCAGCCCGATTGCACCGCCGACCCTGGTGATGAGCATCCCGAGCGCGCCGAAGATCGCACCGACCGCCAGGATGTCGGGCTTGGTCCCGAAGGCGTAGAGGATGTCCTTCCCGAAGTGGTAGGCCCAGCCGTCGGGCTCCATGTCGGGATACTTCTTGCCGGCGTAGGCCGTCGCGGCGACACCGCCCGCGAAGGCGATGTGGGGGCCGGTGATCGCCCCGAAGCCGATGACGCCGGTGATTCCCGCGGCGATGTCACCTTTCGGGATCGCGTCGACGCTGCCGGTGAGTTCCCGCTGGAGGATGGCCACGCCCTCGCCGAGGAAGACGACGAATCCGGTGAAGATGAAGGCCGGGAGTGCACCGAGCGCAGCGCCGAACGCGCCGCCGGCGAGTGCGGTGATGAACAGCAACGCGAACTCTTCCCACGGCATTCCGATGACCGGCACCTGAAGAACAACATCGTACATCGTCAGTCCTCCTCAGCCCAGTCCAGCGAGCGTTCGACGGCGTCGTCCCACCGGCGGTACATCTCGTCAGCCCCCTCGTCGTCCATCTCCGGCTCGAAGTCCTCGTCGACCTGCCAGTTCGAGCGGAGTTTGTTGATGTTGTCCCAGTAGCCGACCGCGAGGCCGGCGGCGTAGGCCGAGCCCAGCGCAGTGGTCTCGTCGACGACCGGGCGGACGATGTCGGTCTGGATGATGTCCGACTGGAGCTGACAGAGGAAGTTGTTCTTGACGGCGCCGCCGTCGACCCGGAGCGACGTCGTCTCGATACCGGAGTCGGCCTCCATGGCCTCGGCCACGTCGCGTGTCTGGTAGGCAATCGCCTCCAGGGTCGCCCGGACGAGGTGCTCGCGGCGGGTGCCGCGTGTCATCCCGACGATAGTCCCGCGCGCACGGCCGTCCCAGTACGGGACGCCCAGCCCGGTGAATGCCGGGACCATGTAGACGCCGTCTGTCGAGTCGACCGAGCGTGCCAGCTTTGCCGTCTCG
>PXSU01000173.1 GCA_003022745.1 Halobacteriales archaeon SW_9_67_25 | reverse complement strand
GCACACGCTTTATTACCTGTCCCGTCGATATCTCCAGTCATGGCCCTCCGCGTGCAACGGCGCGCCCTCCTCGGGACCCTCGGGACCCTCGCGGTCGCCGGGTGCCGCTCCAGGTCGTCGGAGGCGACGTTCGTCGCGCCGCGGGCGGCACTGATCGACGACGAACTCGCGCTCGAACTCCACGACCTCCCCGGCAGCAGGGAAGTCGAGGTCACGGCACGCACCACCGTCTCGTTCAACGACGAGTCGACGACCTGGTCGGCCTCGGGGTCGTTCGTCTCCTCCCAGGAGGGGGTCGTCTCGATACACGAGGACCCGCCGGTGAAGGGTGATTACAGCGGCGTCGACCCGATGGGGCTGTTCTGGGCGATGACGCCCGAGAGCGCCGAGAACGCGTTCTTTCCGCCCACGCGCCACGAGGTGACGCTGACGGCAGCCGTCGGCGGCGAGACCGTCGCCGAGACGACAATCGACCGGCGACTCGGCGTCGCCGGGGTCGGCGAGCAGCCCCTGGAGGAGGATCTCGTCGGGACGCTGTGGACGCCGCCGGGCGAGGGGTCGGCTCCGGGTGTGGTGCTGTTGCACGGCTCGGGGGGCGGCGAGCTGACGTCGACCGCCCGGCTGTTGAGTTCCCACGGGTTCGTCGTGGTCTCCTTGCAGTACTTCGGCGAGCTCGACGGGCTGCCGGACGTCCTCTCGGCGGTCCCCGTCGAGTACGCCCAGCGGGCTATCGACCTGCTCCGTGCCCACCCCCGTGTCACTGGCTCCGGCGTCGGCGTCTGGGGCGTCTCCAAGGGGGCGGAACTGGCGCTGGTGCTCGCCAGCCGCGACGAGCGTGTCGACGCGGTCCTCGCGACCTCACCAAGTTCGCTGGTCTGGGAGGGGTTCGACGCCGAGGGCTACCCGACGGGCACCTCGTCGTGGACACACGGGGGCGATCCGGTCCCGTACCTCCCGTACCCCGACTACGAGGCGGTCCCCGAGTCGGCCGACCCGTTCGACCAGCCCCGTTCGTTCTACGAGTACAGCCAGCTCCAGGCCACGACCGAGCAGGTGGCCGCCGCGACCATCCCCGTCGAGCGCGTCGACGGCGACATCCTGCTGTTCTCCGGGACGGACGACCGGCTCTGGCACAGTACCTCGATGGGCGAGCAGGTGATCAACCGGCTGGCTGCCCGGGAGCACCCGCACCGCTCGAACCACCGCGCCATCGAGGGTGCCGGCCACTTCTTCCAGCTCCCGTTCCTCCCGACGTTCGGGACGAGCGGGTTCGGCGGCTACCCGCTGGGCGGGACACCCGAGGCGAACGCCCGCGCCAGCCGCGAGCACTGGCCGGTGGCGCTCGACCTGCTGGCCGACCTCGACGGGGAGTTCGAGGCCGAGCCACCGCCCGTGGACGCGGACATGGAACCGGGAGCCGACGGCGACGGGCGGTCGTCTCGTCCCACGGGGCTCGTCGCTGCAGTGTTGCTCACCGGCGCTGTGGTGCTGGGTGCGGTGCTGTATGCCCTTCCCCGCTCGGCCGACCCGCCGGCGTCCGAGAACGAACGGGCCATCGAGAGCGAGGTCACCCGCGTCGAGGCGGTGCGGTATCTGCAGGGTGCGCTCGGCCACGCCGTCGGGAGCACCCTCTTTTTGGGGGGTGCCGGGCTGGTCTGGCTGCTCGGGCACGACCGGGTCGCGTACGTCAGCGTCGCCGTGGCGTTTCTCGTCTCGATGAACGGGCTCTCGATCTGGGCCTGGGACCGACTCCAGTCCTACTTCGCGGCCCGCACCCCACAGCGCGAGGATACCGACGACCGGCGGACGCTCACGGCGAACCCCCTCGAAGCAGACTCGCGCGTCGAACTCAAGGCCGGCGCGGTCATGACCGCGGTGTTCGTCGCCCTCCTCGTCGTCGGCCGTCTGGGGTTACAGCTGCTTGGCCCCCGGCTGTTCGCATTCCTGTGTGTCGGCTGTCTCGCCGCGGGGAACGTCGCCGCGGTCGCCAGGGCCGCCTCCGGGTCGTCGCACTGACAGCGGACTGTCGGCCGGTCCCGGGTCGACCGCTCGACCGACCCCGGTCGGCACGGGACGTCGGGCCAGCAGTCACGACGGGGGTCACTGGATGTGGACGGCCGGTTTCCCGGGCCGGGCCTTCCCGGCGGCGTCGCCCGTGTCGGCACGCCGGACAGTCACGTCGGCGTCGAACTCCGCGCGTAGCAGCCACGCCGCGCGGTCCAGCAGGTCCTGTTCGGCGTCGGAGTCGAGCATCCGTTCGAGTTCCTGTCGACGCCCGAGGAGTTCCTCGGCGTAGGACTGTGCCGCCTCGCTGTCTGGGACCGCGTCGTCGTCGAGGATTTTCCCGACGAGAGCGTCTCCCGCCTCCGCCGAGCGTGCGATCTCGTGGGCGCGGTACTTCCAGGCGGGCGCGACCGTGACCTCGATCTCCACGGCGTTCTCGATGCCGGCGACGTCGAAGATGTCCCGCACGTCCTCCCGGAGAGTCCGGACGAGCCGGCGTTCGATGTCGTAGTCCGCGACGTCGCGCTCGGGTTCGGGCCAGTCGGCGTGGGCGACGATGCCCTCCCCCCGGAGCATGTTCCACATCTCCTCGCCCAGGTAGGGGGTCAGCGGCGCGACCAGCCGCGTCAGGACGCTCAGGCCCCGCCTGTAGACCGCCTCGTGGGGTGTGTCGTACTCGCGGTACTGGCCGAGCAGGGCCGCAAGTTGGCGGATCTCGGTGACGGCCTGGTGGAAGCGAAAGCGCTCGTAGTCGGCGGTGGCCGCGGCAACCGTCCGGTCGATCTCGCGGGCGACGTACTCGTCGTGTGGCTCCCGTGCCTCCCGGACCGCCGCGTCGACGAACGACTCGACCAGGCCGTACAGCGTCTGCTGGAGGTCGTAGGAACTGCCGACCGCGCGGGCGGTCCACTCGAAGTCCCGTTCGGGGTGGGCCGCCGAGAGGACGAACAGCCGCGTCGTCTCCGCGCCGTACTCGTGGGGATTGACCACGTTGCCCTTCGACTTGGACATCTTCGTCCCGTCGTAGAGGACCGTTCCCTGGTTGACCAGGCGCTCGACCGGTTCCTCGATATCCAGGAGGCCGAGGTCCGACAGCGCCCGCGCAAAAAACCGGATGTACAGCAGGTGGAGGGTGGCGTGTTCCTCGCCGCCGACGTAGACGTCGACCGGGAGCCACTCGTCGGCAATGTCCCCGTCGAAGGGGGCCGTATCGAGGTCCGACGACAGGTAGCGCAGGAAGTACCACGAGGAGTCGACGAAGGTGTCCATGGTGTCAGTCTCGCGTTCGGCGGGGCGGCCACACTCCGGACACTCGGTCTCGACGAAGGAGTCGATCTTCTCTAGGGGATTGCCCGTCGTCTGGACGAACTCGGGCAGTTCCACGGGTAGTTCCTCTTCGGGGACGAGTACCGGCCCACATGCCTCGCAGTGGACGACGGGGATGGGCGTCCCCCAGTAGCGCTGGCGGGAGATGAGCCAGTCCCGCAGGCGGTAGGTGACCTCGGGTTCGGCGGCCGACAGGTCCTCGCGGACGCGCTCGCGGGCCGCCGCGGAGGCGAGGCCGTCGTAGTCGCCGCTGTCGACGAGCATCCCTTCGGCGGTGTAGGGCTGGCCTGGCAGGCCGTCTGCGGAACCGTCGACCGGTTCGACCACCTGCCGGACGGGGATGTCCTGTGCCATCGCGAAGGAGTGGTCCCGTTCGTTGTGGGCTGGCACCCCCATGACCGCGCCCGTCCCGACGTCCTCGAGGACGTACGCGGCGACGTAGACCGGCAGCCCTTCGCCCGTCACCGGGTGGACGGCGGTCGCGCCTGTCTCGACACCGGACATCCCGCCGTGGTCGCTCGCCCGCGCCGCGTCGACGTAGCGTGCGACGGTCTCGTCCTCGGCGGCCAGCTGTGCGGCGAGGTCGTGGCCCGGCGACACCGCGAGGTAGGTCGCCCCACAGATGGTATCGAGGCGCGTGGTGAACACGTCCACGTCGCCGTGGCCCTCGACATCGAAGGCGACGCGGGTGCCCTCGCGTCTGCCGATCCAGTTGCGCTGGATTTCCCGGACGCTGTCGGGCCACCCGTCGAGGTCGTCGAGGCCCTCGTGGAGGTCCTCGGCGTAGTCGGTGATCGTAAAGAACCACTGGTCGAGTTCGCGCCGCCCCACCGGCGTCTCGCAGCGCCAGCAGACGCCCGTGTGGTCGTGTGCCCCCGGCTCGCCGTCCCCCGTCGTCGACCCGTCACTGGTGGGGGCGTCCTCGCCCTCGCGGGCCGGCTCTGTGACCTGCGCGTCCGCCAGCACCGTCTCGCAGTCCGGACACCAGTTGACCTCCGCCGCCTCGTATTCGACGAGACCGGCCTCGTAGAATTCCCGGAAGAAGTACTGGTTCCACCGGTAGTAGTCGTCCCGGCAGGGCGTTATCTCGCGGGACCAGTCGTACCCGAAGCCCATGTCGGCCATGTCCTCGCGCATCTGGGCGATGCAGGCCTCCGTCCAGGACTCGGGGTCGGTGAACCGTTCGTAGGCGGCGTTCTCGGCGGGCAGGCCGAAGGCGTCCCAGCCCATCGGGTGGAGCACGTCGTCGCCACACATCCGCCGGTAGCGGGCGTAGGCGTCCGTGATGGCGTAGTTGCGGACGTGACCCATGTGGAGGGTCCCGGACGTGTAGGGAAACATCCCGAGCACGTAGGTCGGGTCCGTCGCGTCGGCGGGTTCGTAGGCGTCCTCGCGGTCCCAGACGTACTGCCAGTACTCTTTCACCGCTTGCGAAGCGTACGTGCCACGGCCAGCCATGGTGTGTTGAGAGTCACTTGCCACACACGGTGGAAAAGCCTGTGGGTCACGGCGGCGTTCCGGTCACGTCGGCGACGACGGCGGCGGCCGCCTCGCGAGCGCACTCATCCGGGTCCTCAAGGGCCGTCCAGACGGCGTCGCTGCGGACGACCGCACGCAGTGCCGCGCGGCGCCGCTCGGCCGGCCACCCGCGCAGGTCCGCCCGGAGGGCCCCCGCGAGGTCGGCCATCGCGCCGGCGGTCCCGACGAGCGGTTCGAGTTCCTCGCGCAGAGACCGGCTGAGTGCCGGGCTCCGGCCGCCGGTCGAGACCGCGACCACCACGGGGTCGTCCCGGACGGTCGCCGGGACGACGACGCTCCCCGCACGGCGTGGACCCGACTCGTCGGCACGGTTGACAAGCACGTCCCGCTCGCGGGCGGCCGCCTCGACCGCCTCGTTCACCGCCGCGTCGTCGGTCGCGGCCACGACCAGGGCGGGGTCGGCGCGGTTGAGCCACCCACCCACGTCCCCGGGATCGGGCGCGGCCCGGATCAGCCGCGCGCTCCCGAAGTCGGCATCCGCGAACGCGGGGCTGATGACGAGAACGCGTGCCTCCCGGGCGAAGCGGCGGGCCTTGCGGGCGCCGACGGGTCCGCCGCCGAACACGAGCACCGACTCGCTGGCGAAGTCGTGGAGCAGCGGTATCATCACTCGACTGTGGCCTGTCCGGGCGCCTCGGCGTCGCCCCGCACCGCCGTCGCCTCGTAGCCCCGCTCGCGGACCGCCGCCAGGAGCGCCCGGGTGTCGGCGTCGGCCTCGAAGTAAAACACCACGTCGAAGGTACCCTCCCGGAGGAGTTGCTGGCACTCCCAGACGAACTCGTCGCCATCGAGAGTGAGTCCCTGGTGCTGGTTCGAGGCGAACTCGGTGTCGTCGTTGCCCGAGTAGACGTAGGTGTCGGCGGGGTCGTGGCCGGCGTGGACCGCGATGAGGTCGCCCACCTCCAGGGTCGCCTGGTGCATCATCGTCTCCTCGTCGCCCCCGCAGTCGGTGTGGACGACCAGGCCGTCCAGCGCGATGTCGCCGGGCTGGAGGAGTTGCCAGGTCCGGCGACGCAGGTCCGCGTCGAGGGCGTCCGCGTGGGTGTCGGTCATACCAGGATGTTCGCCGTCGCGCTCATACGCGTGTCGGTTGTACTATATCTCCACGTAGTTATCGCCGGCAGTATTACTCCTCGCGGAGTTCCTCGAGGAGGTCGACGGCCTTGTCGGCCATCTCGGGCGTGGCGACGCCGCCGTAGTAGGCCCGCTCGCGGAGGCGGGCCAGCCGACGTGCCCGCGGATCGGCGTCGATGGCGTCGAGGTACTGCCGGACGGTCTCGCCCTCGCGGCGGGGCCGGTGGCGCCGTTCCAGCAGGTACAGCAGGCGCTCGAAGGCCGCCTCGACGTCTGTCAGGGGGTCCGAACGCCGGACGTACCGGAGCCAGACCGAGCGGTAGGCCCGGTCGGCGAGGCCGCTCCGGCGGAGGCCGGCAACCGCGCCGGCGAGCACGACGGCACCGAGTGCGAGCCGTTCGCGCGATGGTCCCGGGGAGGAGCCGCCCGCGGCGGCGCCGACCTCTTCGGGCCGGCCCTGGATCGCCTCGACGACCTCCGGGTTGGTGTTGTTGATGTCGAGGTCTCCAGGGCCGGTAGACGTCTGTGACTGCTCGCCGGCCTCGTCGGGGTCTGGCTCCGGGAGCGGCGTCGACTGGGGCGGGTTCGTCTCGTTGGTGTCGACGTTGGTCTCGTTTTCGACCCTGGCCTGGTCGAGACGCGACCGTTCGGCCTGCTCGCGTGGTGCGGCCGGCGTGGGGTCGAAGGGGACCCAGCCCTGGCCCGGGAAGTAGACCTCGACCCAGGCGTGGGAGTCGAATCCGCGGACCACGTACCGGTCGTCGTCGACCTGTTCGCCGGGGACGTACCCGACCGTGAGGCGGGCGGGAATCCCCTGTGTCCGCAACATCGTGACCATCGTCGTCGCGTAATAGGTGCAGTAGCCCGCCTCCATCTCGAAGAGGAACGCGTCGGCGACGTTCCCGTCGGGCCTGTCGACGTCCAGGGAGTACTCCTTGTTCGTCTCGAGGTACTGCTCGACGGTCCTGACGGTCTCGTAGCGATTCGACGTGTCCGCGGTGACGTTCGCGGTCAGCACGGCCACGCGGTCGGGCGTGCTCTCGGGGAGTTGCGTGAACTGCTCGTCGACCGCCGCCGGGTCCCCCGACCCCGCGGCGGCGAGCGACTCCGCCGTCACGTCGGGAACGGCACTGGTCACCCGGTAGGTATCGCTGGCCTCGAGCTGTTGTCCCGGTTCGAGCCCGCCGAGGCTGGTGACCTCTGCAGTATCGGCGGCCTGGCCCGAGACCTCGACCGGACGCCAGGCGGCCGGCATCGTCCCGATAGACGCCTCGGCCTCGAAGGTCTGTTCGAGCCGGCGCGACTCGCCGGCGGGTGCCGACAGCGACCGGTCGCCGAGCGGGACCGACTCGCCCGTCCGGACCCAGCCCTGGCCCGTGTAGCGGTCGAAACTCGACGTCCGCCAGTACTCCGATTCCGGCGCCGTGACGGTGTATCGCACCTCGGGGGACAGCGAGATCGAACCGACCAGTTCGACCTCGGAGTCGGTCTCGACGATGCTGGCCTCGACCGTCGTGTCGCCGCCACCACCGCCCACCGCCAGCGGCGAGGCCGACCCCGCGGGCGTGACCGAAACGAGAAGCGGCGTGACCACCATCACCGCGAGGACGACCGCAACCGGTTCCGCGGCCGACAGCGACGCGTTGCTCCGGTCGAGGTCGCCGCGACAGCGCCCAGACCTCCGAGCGCTTGATCTCGAGGATGGATTGCCCGGTCAGCAGTTTGAGGT
This sequence comes from Halobacteriales archaeon SW_9_67_25, assembly GCA_003022745.1. Taxonomy (GTDB): domain Archaea; phylum Halobacteriota; class Halobacteria; order Halobacteriales; family Haloarculaceae; genus SW-9-67-25. Next base: position 9,672 of record PXSU01000173.1, on the reverse strand, counting down.
TGCTCTCGAGCATCGCGGCGACCTGTGGGTCGTGTGGCAACGAGAGGACGTACAGGACCAGCCCCACCGACAGGAAGACCGTCGCCACGCCGACGGCGACCACGACCCGGACGCTGCGGGCGAAGACCGTCGCCGCCAGGGCCGACGCGCCAGCCAGCAGGAACAGGGTCCTCGGGTCGCCGTCGACCTGGACGATGCCGTACAGCACCGACAGTACCGCGCCCAGCAGGCCGGCCGCCGCGAGCAAGGCGAGCAGCCGCGTCGGGCGGACCGCCAGGAGTGTGCCGGCTCGCGCCCGCACGCGCTCGACCGGGCCCGCTCGTCCCGTGCTCATGGGGCGACCTCCCGGTCGTGCTGTGTCTCCCCACTGGTCTGGCCGGTGGTGGCCGCCCGGCCGATGGCCGAGTCGGTCCGTCGCTTCCGGCCGGTCACGAGCGAGTCGAACGACCGCCGGTCCTCGGGCAACCGCACGTTCACCGCGTCGGACTCCCCGGTGACGACGATGTCGGCTCCCGCGCGAGCGGCCTCGTCGACGTCACCGTGGCCGGTCCGGGCCAGCAGGCGCATCGCGTTCTCGCGGTGGGCCTCGCCCGACCCGGGCGGGAGGTGGCCGTCCGGCGCCCACAGTTCGACCGTCAGCTCGGCCTCGAGTGCGGCGTCAGCGAGCGTCGCGGCGGCCCCGGCCATGCGGTCGGCACCGCCGGATTCTGCTGTGGCCGCCACGCGGAGCGTCTCGCTACGCTGGGTCGGCGAGAACTCCATGACGAGAAAGTCGTCCTGCTTGGCGCTGGATTTCCAGTGGACGTTCCGCAGCGGGTCCCCGGGGACGTACTCGCGGAGCCGGTCGAACTCCTGTCGTTCGGCCGTCATCGGGTCCGCGAGGATGCCACCGAGCGTGGGGTCGGCGAGCGCGTACACCTGCGGGTAGACGACGAGCCGGGTGCTCGCGTCCGCCGCGACGCGGCGCTCGACCAGCCCGAGCGGGTCGCGCTGGCTGACCTCCGGTGGGCCCAGCTCGTAGACGCCGCGAGCCGCCAGCGTGACGGGCTGCTCGAACGACCGGGGGAGCGACGCCGTCGCGTCGATGGCGCGGTCGGTCAGTCCGTCCGGGAGAGCGTGGCGGACCCGTGCGAGGCCGTCGCCCTCGACCCGGAAGGAGAGGGTTCGCTCCTCGCCGGGGAAGCCGGCGCGGGGCTCCTCGAAGTCGACAGCGGGGGGGTCGGCACGGTAGACAGAGACGACGGCGACGGCGAGCGCCGCGAGGGTCGGCGCGGCCACGGCGTTCAGCGAGCGCTCGCCGAACGACCACGCGAGCACGACCGCCGCCACGACGACCGCGAGCGCCCCCCAGCCACGCGTTGTCGGGCGCATCTTCACCGGACCTCGACGGACGCGAGCGCCTCCTCGAGGACGTCGCCCGGCGTCCTGTCGGTAGCCGTCCGGATGCGGTGCGTGAGGACGGGCCGTGCCTCGGTCTGGATGTCGTCGGGGATGACGTAGTCGCGGCCGTCGAGCAGCGCACGGCCCTGTGCGGCCCGCAGCAGGGAGATGGTCCCGCGGGGGCTCACGCCGAGCTGTGCGTTCTCGCGGGTGTGGGCCGCCAGTTCCGTCGCGTACAGCCGGACGTGCTCGGCGACGGTGACGCTCGCGGCCACGTCGCGGGCGTGCTGGAGGTCGGCCAGCGAGGCGACCGGTTCGAGGCGCTCGATGGGGTGGTTGCCGACCACGCGGGCGAGCATCTCCGTCTCCTCGTCGGCGTCGGGATACCCCAGGTGGAGTTTCTTCAGGAAGCGGTCGACCTCGGCCATCGGCAGGTCGTAGGCGCGGTCGCCCTCGACGGTGTTCTGGGTCGCGATCACCGTGAAGGGCTGGGGGATGGCGTGTGTCTCGCCGTCGACGGTGACCTGCTCTTCCTCCATGGCCTCGAGCAGCGCGCTCTGGGTCTTCGGCGGCGCCCGGTTGATCTCGTCGCCCAGCACGACGTTCGCGAAGACCGGGCCGGGCCGGAACTCGAACTCCTGGGTCTTCTGGTTGTAGATGTTGACCCCGGTGACGTCCGAGGGCAGCAGGTCCGGCGTGAACTGGACGCGCTTGAACGAGCCGTCGAACGACTCCGCGAAAGCGCGCGCGAGCATCGTCTTGCCCACGCCGGGGACGTCCTCCAGGAGGACGTGCCCCCGCCCGAGCAGCGCGGTCACCATGTGTTCGATCTCCTCGTGGTGACCGACGATCACCGTCTCGACGTTCTCGACCACGTCGTCGACGACGGAACTGGTCTCCTCGATAGTACTCTCCAGCGTCGGATCGGGTACGTCTGTCTCTGTGTCCGTCATGGGTGGCAGGTCACGACCACGCGCAAGTGGCGGCCACACGCTCTGTGGGACCGATAGGTGTGTTCTCTCCCCACGGCACGACTCTCGTGGACATCTCTTGTGTCCGGAGAATAGTAAGGGTGCCGGGTCCGCTAGCGGGTCGCACAGCCGACGGTCGCGGATCCACAGTCGGCGTCGCGCCGAGGACGACCCGCCACGGGGCGGTCGTGTGGGTCCGGCCCGGAACGGCGTCGGACACAAGTCCCTCCGGGGCGTCATCGGCCCATGGCCCGGCGCAGACCCAACACAGTCCAACGGCGTGTCTCTCGGGGTCGGGAACCGCGCATCCGGCCTACGCCGACTGGCTGGCCGCACCCGGCGACTTCGGCGGCCGGCGGTACGCCTTCGAACGCCACGATGTCGCGGCCATCCGCGCACAGCGGGGGGCCTTCGACCCCGCAGTCTACGGGGACTACCGGCAGTGGGCAGCCGACGGCTACGACCACTTCGGCCTCCCGTTCGGTGCCATCGAGGAGGAAGTGCTCGGCGTCAACCACAGGCTCACCCTCCTCCGCGGGGACTGGGACCGGACGGCACTGGGCGAGCACCTGGCGGCGACCGGCTACGTCGAGGCCGACCCCCACGCCGGGTTCGACCTCTACCGCCACCGGCTGGCGAAACTGACCGTGGCCGTCGACGACGACCGACCGCTGGTGCGGACACTGCCGGCATCGCGGGACTTCGATTTCCCCCTCGCCGCGACACTGTGGTACTGACTGTTCGTCGTTCACAACTACGACCTCCTGCTCGGGGGCGGATCTGACGGAGGTACCCCACGAAGGCCATCACGACGCCAGAAAAGCCAAAGCCGACCGCCGGGCGAACGAACGCGAGGTTCAGATACGAGAGGACGACAGCGACCGCATCGACCGGCCGCAGTCGGCGCTGGAGCGTTCGCAGAAACGCGTCGTCCCCGAACGTATTTTATTATCCATAATTGAATTACTCCGGAGCGCGTCAGCGTGTGTCCTTCTTTGAGACGTTTTGCTTGCCTATAAATTGCACAGAGGAGGATATAGTAGTTGGCCTTCTATTTTTATTATTGATATTAAAAACTACTTCGGGGTAGTAGACGGGGATCGACGCGGGGACCGGGCCGGGTATCCGGCAAGCGTTCGAGCAAAGAATCGGTCGGTGACAGCGGGGGAAGACGGCAGACCAGTCGCCGGAGGTTACACCGCAGTCAGTAACGCCTTACATTCGAGGCGTCGTCTCCATGGACAGAGCCCAGATGCGAACGGCCTGTCCGTTTCACACGGCAGAGGTCCACGAGTGGTCGGACTCCCGGGAGTTGCTGGCGGAGATCCGGCGACGCGCCTGACGACCGGGCTCCACCTCGACTACGCGCCGCTCGTGTTCTGCGGTCAGATCGCGTCCATCGCACTCGTCGTCGCACCGCTCACCCGCACCGTGGTGGCCATCGTCGTCGCGTCGCTCGGCCTCGCCGGTCTCTACGTCCTCCATCTCGCCCGGACGGGCGGCGTCAGCGAGGGGCTGGTCGAGGCGTGTCGCCGGGTCGGCTACGACGAGGTCGCCGTCCTCTCCGTTCTAGTCCTGGGTTTCTTCCTCGCCGTCGGGTTCAGGGGGGACACCAACCACTTCGCACACTTCCTGGGCTACGCCACACGCCACCAGTTTCCTCCTCTCGTATATCGTCCTGCGGACCGACTGCTCGCTCTCGCACGTGGCCCACTGTGCTAGCCCGGAGTCGGACTGTCGCGTTCACGACTCGTGGGGGACGCGCCTGCTGTGGCGGCTGCTCGTCGGACGCGACTGATAGTGATAATCCCGATGCTGATGCGGACCACCCCCGGTGTCCGTCCGATCACCTCTCGTCGGTTGCGCTCCGCCCCGAGAGCGGGTTCTCCTCGTAGACCGACCCGTCGAATTCGATGGTGATGGTGTCCTCACCCAGGGAGATGTCTATCTCCTCGCAGTTCACCGTGTACACGCAGTAGTGGTGTCCCTCGGGGTCGAGCCGCGTCTCCTCGAGCAGAAATCCGTACTCGGTGAGGACCTCGATCCGTCGGTAGAGGGAAGAGAGACTTCCGTCGACCCGCTCGGACAGCTCCTCGGCGGACTGGGGAGACTCGCCGGTCGCGACCAGTATCTGGCGGACACGCTCGTCGGAGAGCACGTCGAACACCGTCTCCGGGTTCCACTCGTTTGCTGGCATCGTGTAGCAGACACCTCGGCCTCGTACGGCGACCGGCCGCAGCGTTCACACCGGCCACCCGACACGACGGGGGCCACGGTCCCGGTACGTGTCGGGAGAACGAAATCGCTGCCTGGCGACGGGGCATCACACTCATTTTTGATATTAAGTGAGACTGATAAATCCACCGAAGGATATTCCAGTACAACTGGAACGTGAGATACGTTTATATAGTAGTATTCTGCCGCGGCCCGAAGTCACGCGAAGAATCGGATCAAAAAACTGCCCGTCGTCGGCAGAACCGCCCGGGAATCGGCGCGAGCGTGGCCGGCTACAGGGCGTCCCGGCGGCGGAGAGCAAACACCACAACCAGGAGCGCGACCAGGAGGGCGATGACCAGTCCCGCGGTCAACCCAAAGCCAGCGGGCTCCTCGCTCGCGGCCGGCGTGGCGGTTCCCGCGGCGCCCTCACCGGCGGCCTCGCCGGTGTCGGCCTGTGCTTCTGGCTCGGGCGTCGTCGCCGGCGTCTCCTCGCCGGGTTCGGACGGGGTCGACGTTTCGCCCTCAGCTGGGGTCGAAACCGGTGTCGGCGTCTCCGCCTGTGCCGGCGAGAGTTCGACGACGGCGAACTGCGAGAACGAACTGGTTTGGCCGACCAGCGTCACCGTCCCGCCGGTGACGTCCCGCACGCTCGTGTCGAGTGGCTCCCAGTTCCCGTCGGACTGTTCGTGCATGATGACCGCGTTCTCGGACGAGTCCAACTCGCCCGCGTCGACGGTAAACACGACCGACGCCGAACTCGTCTCCGCGGTCTCGGAGGTCGGCGAGATGTCGACTGCGCCGACCACGTCAACGTCGGTCCCGGCTCCGCCGTCAGTGTCCGCCGAGTCGGCCGCCTGTTCGGCCACGTCCTCCGCGACCGTCTCCGGCGGGTCGTCGAACTCGGAGACTTCGACGGTCCCGCTGTCGATGTCCTCCTCGAAGGAGACGCTCTCGACCAGTTCCGTCCCCTCCACCTCGACGGTCGTGTCCGACGTCTGTGGCTCTTCGTCGACGATGGTCTCCTCGACTACTCTGTCGGGTTGGGGCCCCTCTCCCTCCTCGGGGAAGAAGGCGCCGCCACCGCCACCACCGCCGCCAGCGGGCGTGTCGTCTGCGGGCGTGTCGTCGCTCGGTGCCTCACCTGGCGGGAACGCGAGGAACGGCGTGAAGGTGACATTTGCACTGACATTCGCGCCCGAGCCGGGCCCCTCGCCACCGGGACCGCTCGCGTCACCCCACCAGTTGTTGGTGGCGTCGATCGTTATGCCGACGTCGTTCTGTATCCCGTACCCGTTACCAGTTTCGAAGCTGTTGTTGACAATGTCGATGTCGTCGGGTTTCGCAGGGAATCCGCTCTCGGGAAGGTGTGTAGTAGTAACCAGAATTCCTCCATACTTGGCAAACTCGCTGAATTCATTGTCGGCGATTCTCACGGAGCCATCGAAGTTTCCATAGATGTCAACTCCAGGGCCAGTAAGCCCCTCAAAGGTATTGCCGCTCACCTCTATGTCATTATTGGCAGCTGCCAAGAGGATGCCCCACTGCATGTACTTGGAGTTGAAGTTCGGAGTGTTCTTGATCGTATTATCGCTGATTTCACCGTGCACAGAGTTGAGGTTCATCGCCCACGCAGCGTTATTTTCGAAGAGATTATCTGTGATAACTACATCTGCCGGGCCTCCACTATCAACCCTCACTCGGATTCCGTTGGAGGGTGCGCCATCTGTCAGATAGTTTCTGGCGAATGTGAGACTACCAGCGTTACGCTTCAACCAAATGTAACCGCCAGGTGCACTTTGGCCGTCAGTAAAGATGTTATTTTTGAGAGTCAGTTCTCCCCAATCATCTCCAACGAGGAAATACTGATTCCCCTTGAAAGCGATACCAGAAATGGTTACATTAGCGTTCTCCGTAATCTTGATTCCTGGATCGTTCGGGCTTTTGATTACTGCTTCGTCGTCTAGATTCTCAGCATCTCGGTCATAGCCGGGAGTATCGGCATTCGGCCCTACGAGTGTCACGTTTTGCCAGACATCTACGCTCTCTTCGTGCGTCCCGGGACTGACGATGATCGTATCCCCGGAGTTGGCCATGTCGACAGCATCCTGGATGAGCGGATAGAACTCACCAGTCCGGTTGTTCTGGGCGACTGCAGTGGGTGCTCCTCCAGCGTCGACCGGCGCGTCCAGCCAGGGCGTGAAGTCGACACTCGCAATGACACTCGCGCCCGTGCCTGGCCCGTTGCCACTGGGGCCACTCGCGTTGCCCCACCAGTTCGAGGTGGCGTTGAGCGTGTCACTGCTGCCCCCGAAGTTCTCGATGCCAGCGAGGAAGTTGTTGTTCCGGACGCTGTGAGCCTCACCGAAGTTTCCGTACTCGCCGACGAACATTGCCAGGCTGAAGAATCCGCCGGTCGAGTCCATCTCCGTGACGGTATTGCCGGTGATCGTGAAGTTTACTGGGCCGATTGCATCGTTGGTCGTCGTGTCGCCTTTTTTATCCTCGAACAGATTGAATGCACGGCTGAAGTCCGCAGTGAGGTTGGAGACCTCGTTGTTTTCGATAGTAACGTTTGTCGGCTGGCCGAAGTCGCCTCTGGTTCCACCGGACGTGTCGGTAAACTGTGTGGCAATCGAGACAGCACGTGCCTCAGAGCGATCACTAGCACTGCCGGGCTCGATGTCTTCGATAACGTTGTTTGCAATGCGCAAATTCTCGACATCGTTGCCACGTGGAAGCAGTTGGACGCCGGTCGCGTTAGCATCGCCACTTGCGTCGGCTGTCGTGACGCCAGTAATCCGGTTGTTGGTGATTTCAATCCCAGTGCTGGTCTGTTTGAAGACGTTGTTGAACTGGAGATTGATTCCATTGCCGACGCCTTTCGAACCGGCCGTGCCCCCGTCAACATCTCTGACGACATTGTTTGTGACGGTGACCTGAGAGGGGGCCCCAGTCAATTTGATGCCATTCACATCGTCGTTTGTGACTTCGAACCCATCGAACGTGACGCCACTGGCGTTGATCACGACGCCCTGGGTGATTTCGGCCTCCTGTCCACGCGAACTGTCGTTCCCGCCAATCCCGGCGTTCGGCCCTTCGAGTGTGACGTTGGCGATGCCGACTGTTACGTTCTCTTCGTAGGTGCCCGATTCGACTTCAATCGTATCACCGCTGGACGCGTCGTCGATTGCTGCCTGAATAGCTCCATAGAGGTGGTTCGAATCATCGCGGTTGTCGACCAACGTCGTGAACTCGTTCTGGGATTCGACAGTCCCCAGATCGAGGCCGGAATTAGTCGTCGTATCCCAGACAGCCGTGTCGTATCCGGTGAATTGATTATCCACCACGGTAATGCCGGTCGGACCGAAGTTGTCTCCACCTGGTTCACCAAATCGGAGTCCGACAGTGGCGTTTTCAGTCGTTCCGGTGAACGTGTTGTTCCGGACCGTAACGTCAGAGAGATTCGCTGGCACGCTGCTGTAACTGCCATCGTCACGAGCCTTGATTACGAGTGCCCCCGAGAGGTCGTCTCCGCCTTTTTCAGGACAAGGTTTTTGAGGACAAAGGAGACCAGAGTCGGTGAACGTCGAGTTCGCTACAGTAATGTTCGTGTAAACACCTCGCTTGAGATTGATATCGATCCCGTTGTTAGGCGACAGAGGGAATGCAAGACCAGGATTCGGTCCGTAGCCGCTGTCGACAACAGTCAGGTTTTCGAATGTGGCGTTTTCCAGTGTCTCTGCGTAGACAGCCTTTACCTCACTATCAACGAATGTCGTATCCGCAATCAACACGTTGTTGACCGTCGTCGGCTCTTCTTCTTTGTCTTGCCAATTCGACTTGAAGTAGAGTCCGTATTCGTTGCCATCGAAATGGCTGTCCGTAATAGTCAGACCTTCAACAGTATCATCCGCTTTTACTAGAACTGCCTGATAGCTGTTTGTCACGTTGATGTCACTTATCGTGACGTTGTCGGCATTGACCGTCAGAGCTTCTCCACCACCACCACCGTCAAGCACGGTGCTGGAAGCCGGATCTGCACCATCGCCGGCACCGCGAATCGTCAAATTGTTTGTCGAAACCGTCACCTGCTCGCTGTACGTCCCGGACATCACCTCTATCGTATCGCCCGACGTCGCATTCTCAACCGCGTTCTGAATCGTATCGTATTCACTCGAACCGTCGTCGTCGTCAACCGTGATCGTGTGACTGCTAGCTGCTGCCGGTCCCGTAACAGCCACGAGGCCTACGAGGAGCACGAGAAGGACCACCATAGCCGTACCTGTGCCACCTACCCAGGTGCCACTTTCCTGTTCGAACATTGCTGATCGGTTGCCGTACCCTTCGGCTACCAACAGTTCATCCCGGACTAAAGAAGTAATGCGACCACCGTTCCAGCCAGGACTGGAAAGATCCAAGATTTTAGTTGTCCTCCACATCGCCCAACAGGTATCGTCCACAGCGGACGACGGTGGTCACGGAGGCCATCAGGGAGCAGTGTGACAGTCAGCCATGGAGGCACACGAGACCGACCACGTTCACGACATGGGGGATGTATCGGTCCTGTACGTGGGCGGGGAGTCCACGACTCCGGCGGGACTCGAAGGGGGAGAACGCATCGACGTCACCGCCGCGCGGGCACCGGGCGAGGCCCGGGAACGGCTCGCCCTCCCCCAGGAAGACACGATACTATTGTTTTTCGGTGCCTTGCGACAGGACAAGGGCATCGGGGTTCTGCTGCGCGCGCTGCGCGAGTACACTGGACCGCCGTTCACACAGCTCATCGCCGGACCGCCAAGCGGCGTCGAAGTTGCCGAAATTGAGGCCGCCGCCCGGCATTCCCCTGTTCGCATCGTTTCGAGACTCGAGTATATTGACGAGCAAGAAGCGTACTACAGAGCCGCGGACGCCGTCGTGATGCCGTACACCCCGAAGTTTGGGAAGGAGAACATGAGTATGATATTCCAGGAAGCGTGTGGCGCACTGCGTCCGCTCATCGTGTCGGACTTCGGGGTTCACGGCCGGCTCACCGAGGAGTGGGATCTGGGGTTGACCTTCCGGTGCTATTCCGCCGAGAGACTCGCCGATGCGCTGTCGGCGTTCG
>PXSU01000172.1 GCA_003022745.1 Halobacteriales archaeon SW_9_67_25 | reverse complement strand
GGCGCGCCGGGAGAGGACACTCTCGTGATCTTCGAAGTCGCACGGGTGATCCACGAGGGCGATGTCGTGTTCGGCGTCCGGTCGACGAACCAGAACGCGGAGGGCCAGCCGACGCAACCCCTCTCGAACCACAACATCGACTGGGGGCAGGTCGAGGACGATATCGAGGACGCCAATCGACCCGAGCGCGTCCCGGAAGTACCCGACCCGTGTGAAGGACAACGATACGTCGCGATTACGAAGCCGAACAACAACGAACTCATCAGCCGTCCGATAGCCGAGACGAGTCCACCAACCGTCGGAGTCACCGCGCACGCCAAAACCAAACTGAATCCGGGATACACCACCTGTTCTCCCCCCGAAAAGGGGTACTGCCACTACCAGTGGAGTTACCGCGAGGCCGAGAGTGGCGGCAACTGGGCGTCTTACGGTTACGGTCAGATCGTGACGATCCCGCTGGAGCAGAACGTAGTCGACGGTACCCAGTACGAACTCCGGGTCGAGGCATTCGATTCGGGTGGTAACCACAAATCGACTGACAAGATAACGGTCACGATACAGGCCAGAAGTGGGTGACCATCCGCGTTCACGCCCACAGGAACAGTCATCGCTCTTGATTCTCCTCACGGAGCTCTTCGACCCCTTCCTCAAGCGAAGCAAGGCGTGCCATGATTTACCGCCGATACTGTCGGCTGTAACTACGTGAAGATATTTCACCCCCGTGGGGTCGAAATTGCTCACGGGCTTGTAGCCGGTAGTATCAAGAAGTGGATGAAAACTGTGCTCGTGGCGCTATCCGTACGATGAATCTACTTCTCCGGTTACTCGACGGAGAGGTCTACACAGGGTCAGTCCGATATGAACTCGTTGTCCCGCCAGTCGACGCCGCTCTCACCGTCCTCGTCGCTCGGGTCTTCGGTCACCGTCAGCGAGGCCGGACGGCGTTCGCCCTCGACAACACGGACAGCGGTGAGATCCTCGTCGGCTGCGGCGATTGCGGTGAGTGCCCCCTTCTCTGCCGCCGTTGCGAGGTCACAGAGCACTTCGAACATCGGGTACTGGAGAGCGGTGTTCTGGAGGACAGTCTCCCGGTCTCCCTTGAAACAGGCGTACTCGACCAGCTCGGACTTGGGCGGCTCTACTTCCTCCTGGAACGAGCCCCACTGTGGTGAGCCGCTGCTTCCACTCGTCGACCCGGTGGCCCGGCCACCCGGGCGGTCTTCCGGTTCCTCCTCGTAGACGCGGTTCTCGGTGACGCTGGCCTTGAGCTGTGCGGTGGGCGTGTACTTGCTGATGTTGTCCTCGGTCGGCTCCGCGCTGATGATGAGCGTGTTGTTTCGCCGCGTGATGTCGATGCTCGCGACCTCCGGTGGCAGGTCCGGGTCCTCGAAGAAGTCATAGAGGTCTTCGAGGGGCAGTTCCAGTGTCGAGTGTAATCTGTATACGCGGCTGGTCATAGTTTGGGGGTGGTGGCCGTCCTCCGGCACCGGGCTCTATCGTCCGGTAGGCGCCCCACGCATAAATGGGCTACTCTTCACTCGGTTCCGGTCCGACGGGCGAAAACGGGGCCGCGTACCGCCCGGTTGAAGTATCGGTAGCCGCTACTGTACTGTACATGAGCGAGACACCAGCGGAGTACGAAGTGACGGTCGTCGGCGGCGGTCCAGCGGGGCTGACGGCGGCGCTGTACACCACACGACTGGGGCACGAAACCGCCGTCGTCGACAGGGGCGGCGGCCGCGCGGCGATGATGGCCGATACCCACAACGTCATCGGGGTCACCGAGGACGTCTCCGGCCCCGCGTTCCTCGAGACAGCACTCGAACAGGTCACGGGGTACGGTGCCGACCACTACCGGGATTTCGTCTCCGACGCCGAGCGGACCGACGAGGGCCGCATCCGCCTGTCCGCCGGGGACGTGACTATCGACACCGAACGGGTCGTCCTCGCAACCGGGTTCACAGACGGCCGACCCGACCCGCCCGCACCCCGGACCGCACGCGGTCTCCACTACTGTCTGCACTGTGACGCCTACATGCTGGCCGACGCGCCGGTGTACGTGATGGGTACCGGGTCCAGCGCGGCCCACGTCGCGATGATCATGCTGAACTTCACCGACGAGGTGGACCTCCTGTTGAACGGCGACGACCCCGAGTGGGACGAGGACACCGACCGGCAACTCCGCGCCCATCCGGTCGAGGTCATCCACGAGGAGGTCACCGGCGTCGAGAACGACGACGAGGGATGGCTCGAAGCCATGGAATTCGCGGACGGCACCGGGCGGGAGTACCGCGGCGGGTTCGCGATGTACGGATCGGAGTACAACACGGACCTCGCCGAGCAACTCGGGTGTGCGCTGAACGACGACAGCACCGTCGCAGTCGACGACCACGGCGCGACGAGCGTCGAGGGCGTCTACGCTGTCGGGGACCTCACGCCGGGGCACAACCAGGTCCCGACCGCCATGGGCGAGGGGGCACGCGCGGGCATCGACATCCACTACGACCTGCGGGAGTTCCCGAAGTCGCTCGACGAACTCGAAGCCGGGGGTGCGGTCGGAGCCGGGGACGTGCCCGGGATGTCCGACCGGCTCCGCCGGCACGCCCGCCAACACGAGGGCAACGTCGCGACCAGCGAGGCGGCCGAGGCTGCCGACGACTAGTCGTCGGCGGCGGCCGAGGCCGTCCCGTCCTCGGATTCGCCAGCCGCGTCCGCGTCTATGCTCGGCGGGTACTTTCCGCGGTCGAGTTTCAGGTCCGAGAGCGGCCGGGCCATGCAGGTCAGCGCGTACTCCTCGCGTTCCGCGTCGGTCAGCCCACGGGCTGCGGGCTGGGTCACCTCGCCCGCGACGATTTCGGCAGAACAGGCCAGGCACATCCCGACCCGGCAGGAGTACTCCTGGGCGATGCCCTCCTCGATGCACCGGCTGAGCACCGTCTCCTTCTCCGAGACCGCGATCTCCTCGCCGGTCTCCACGAACTCGACGGTGTACTCGGTCATGGCCGCGGCTACGACGGGCCGTGATAAAGAGTTTTCCTGCTCGGGTGTCCAGACCCGGACATGACCACCCACGAGGTCGATGTCGTCGTGGTCGGGGCCGGCACCGCCGGCTGTTACGCGGCCGCGACGGTCGCCGACGCGGGGTACGACGTCGTCGTCGCCGAACGGAAAGACCGCGAGGAGGCGGGCCACATCGCCTGTGGCGACGCGCTCAAGGGGGCGAGCAACTTCCCCGACGCCATCCCCCGGTCGCAGATCCGGCCGGCCTTTACCAACACGGACGTCGACCACGGGCGCTTCGAGATTCCGCAACTCGACACCGCCGTCGACATCCCCGTGCCAGGGGAACTGGCCGTCATCGACCGCTGGGAGTACGGTCGGTGCCTCATCGAGGGCGCGACCGAGGCGGGTGCCGAGATGCACTACGACACCGTCGTCAAGGACGTCCGCCAGAACGGGCAGGTCCAGGGACTCGACGCCGTCCGGGAGGGCGACCCCGTCGAGTACGACGCCGACGTCGTCATCGACGCCGCCGGGGCGCTCTCGATTCTCCAGGACAAGGCGGACTTCTCGACAGCGACGTTCGACACGAACGTCACCTACTCGCAGTTCTGCTCGGCCTACCGCGAGATCGTGACCGTCGACGAACCCGTCGAGTGGTCCGACGCGCTGGTGTTCAAGCCGACCGACCGCGCGGCGGGCTACCTCTGGTACTTCCCGCGGACCGAGACCGAGATCAACGTCGGGCTGGGCTTCCAGATGACCGAGGAGCCGATGCAACTAATCGAGGACTTGCGGGAGGATCTCCAGACCCGCGAGGAGTTCGAGGGCGCGACGGTTGACGACAAACTCGGCGCGGCGCTGCCGACCCGCCGGCCCTACGACTCGGCGGTCGCGCCCGGCTACATGGCCGTCGGCGACGCCGCAGGGCACGTCAATCCCACGACTGGCGGTGGCATCGCGGGGGCGGCCTACGCCGGCACCTACGCCGGCGAGCAGGCCGTGGAGGCCATCGACCGCGACGACACCTCCGAGGCGGGCCTGTGGGAGTACAACGAGCGCGTGATGGACCACTTCGGCGCCCGGTACGCCGCGCTCGACGTCTACAACATCTTCACGACTGCCGCCGAGGTCGACGACCTGATGGGGCTGCTGGCGGCCATGCCGGTCGAGAAGCTCTCGGAGGCGCTGTACTCCGGCTCGACCGAAATCGGCTGGTGGCTCAAACTCAAAACCGCCGTGAAAAGCGCCGGCCACTGGGACACCATCTACGAACTCTACCGCACGAAGTCCATCGCAGACGAGGTCCTCGACCACTACGGCGAGTACCCCGACGGCCCGGCGCGCTTCGAGGACTGGCGGGCCGAGCGCGACGACCTGATGGACCGGGTCTACGAGGTCACCGGCGCGGACCCCAAGTACTGAGAATCACTTCTCCGCATTTCGAAGTTCGTCTTCCACCGCACCGGGGAGTACCACATCTGTCAGGCACAAACGCGTATAGAATCTTCGGCCACTTTTTATTGGTCAGCTCTCAGAAGTTCCTATCCAGCGACACCACCGCCCCCGAGAGGACGTCCACGCCGATAGCAAGCGAATCCTCGTCGACGTCGAAGGTCGCGGTGTGGTGGCCGCCGGGATGGTCGGTCCCGATACAGACGTATCCCGCTTTCCCGCCGCGTTCCTGGACGCGACGCATCAGGTAACTGGCGTCCTCGCTGCCGCCGAGTGTGTCCCGGCGGACGACCGAGTCGACCCCGTCGACGCCGCTCGCGACGTCCGCCACGACGTCGACGAGTTCCTCGTCACTTTTCGCGCTGGGAGCCTCCCCACCGTGCTCGATGTCGACCGAACAGTCGTGCATCTCGGCCCCGCTGCGGAGCATCCGCTCGGCGTGTTCGCGGGTGTACTCCATCAGCTCGGTTGTCGCACCGCGAATCTCGCCCTCGATGACCGCGCCCTCGGGGACGATGTTCGTGGCCGTGCCGCCGGCCACCTTGCCCGCGTTGACGCGGGTCGCACCCGCCTCGTGGCGGGGGATGGCATAGAGGTTCTGGACGGCGGTCGCCATCGCCTGGACGGCGTTGCGTCCGCGGTTGGGGTGGCCGCCGGCGTGGGCGCTCTCGCCGGTGAAGTGGGCCTCGAAGTGGCTCACCGCGAGGAAGTCGTCGACGCCCGCCACCACCTCGCCTGTGGGGTGGTCGAGGCCGACGTGGACCGCGAGCAGGGCGTCCACGTCGTCGAGGTGACCGCTCTCGGCGATGGGTGCGCCCCCGCCGATGCGCTCCTCCGCGGGCTGGAAGAGGAGCTTGAACGTTCCCCGGAAGTCACTGTCGGCGACCCCCCGCAGGACGCCCAGCCCGATGGTCGCGTGGGCGTCGTGCCCGCAGGCGTGCATCGCGCCCTCGTTCTCCGAGCGGAATCCCTCGCGCGCGGGGACGTGTTCGGGGTCGTCGCTCTCTTCGCGCGGGAGGCCGTCGATGTCGACCCGGAGCGCGACCGTCGGTCCCTCACCGCGGTCGAGGACGGCGACGGCGCCGGTGTAGCCACCCTCGAATTCGCCGAGCACCTCCGGCACAGCACCGGCCTCGCGGGCACGCTCGTGCCACGCCGCGAGGGTCTCCTCGTCCGGCACCGCCGACCGCGCCCCGGTGGCGAGTGCGTCCCGGCCGACGTACAGTTCGTCGACGCCGATCTCCCTGAGTTCCTCGACGATCCGTGCGGTCGTGTAGAACTCACACCAGGCGGGCTCGGGACGGCGATGGAGGTCCCGCCGGAGCGACCGGAGCCACTCCTCGCTCGGGGTTGTCTGTGGGGTCGTGTCCATACGCGTGCGACGGGGGCCGCGTTCATATATCTCGCGGGGCGTCCGTGGACAGGAACTACGCGGTGACATCAGCGGCCGTCGGGGCCGCGCACCTGTTCGACCTCCGCGCTGAGGTGGACGCTGTCGGGGAGCGACCGGTCGGCGACCTCGCGGACGAACTCGTCGTGGCCCACGATCTCGACGGTCCGCGTGTAGACTGTGTAGGCCCAGGGGTCGAAGCTCTCCCCGGAGTCGACGCGCTTGTACTGGGGGACCCGTAGCTCGGTCGGTGGCTTCGGGTGTGGGCCTCTGAACTCGGCGCCCTTCCGGGTCGCCGCTTGCTTGATGTCCGTGACGACCGCGTCGACTGCCTCTCTGTCCCCGCTCTGGAGGCGGAGTTTCGTCACGAACGGCATGTGGGAGTCTGGATGATCGGGCGTGAAAACCCATTCGCTTCCGGTCTCCGGGTCGCTCCGACATTCTCTTTACGCGCGACCGAGTAGCGCCGGCAATGATAGAGGCCACGAGCGCGGGAGCCATCCTCTTCCGGGACACTCGTGGTCGGCGGGAGTACCTCCTCCTGAAGAGTCGCCCCGGGGACTGGGAGTTTCCCAAGGGCGGCGTCGAGGGGGAAGAGGAACTCCAGCAGACCGCAATCCGCGAGGTGAAAGAGGAAGCCGGGATCGACGACTTCCGGCTCATCGATGGCTTCCGCGAGGACTACGACTACGTG
>PXSU01000171.1 GCA_003022745.1 Halobacteriales archaeon SW_9_67_25 | reverse complement strand
TGGAAGAATTTCCCCGTCTCGAGACACAGGCACCCGACGCGAGCATCGACACCGGGCACCTCGAGTCGGTGACCGAGTCGCGGACGATAACGACCACCAGACGTCGGTCAGGCTAGACGTCGTGCGGACACCGCGGACGCTGACACTCGAGGGCATCTTTCCCGCGGATGGCACCGGTGTCCTGACCGACGCCCGGGACATCGCGGGGAACTTCGGGATGTCCTGTCCGACATTGCCGAGGAGGACATCACCGTCCGGAAACGACTCTACGAGGAACTGGAGTAGGGTGAGCGATCCCGGTTGCGGTCAGTCGCTCTCGGCTTCGAGTCTCCCGGCTCCCCGGAGCGCCCCCTCTTTCAGCTCCCGTGCCTTCGCTTCGAGCCGGTCCGCAACCTCTTCGGTGGGGTCGTCGTTCGCGTGGCCTTCGGCGACGATGTCGACGAGCGCGCTCCCGACGATCACCCCGTCGGCGCCCGCACGGACGATGCGCTCGGCGTGCCCGCCGGTCTTGATGCCGAAGCCGACGGCCTCGGGCACGTCCCAGTCGACGATGCGGGACAGCGACCGGGCCGTGTGGTCGGAGACGTCCTCGCGGGCCCCCGTGGTGCCGAGACGCGCCTGGACGTAGACGTATCCCGACACCTGCTCGCGCATCCGTTCGAGTCGCTCGTCGGTGGTCGTCGGCGCGACCAGGAAGACCAAATCGAGCCCGAACTCGTCACAGGCCGCCCGCAGGGGTCCCGCCTCCTCGGCGGGGAGGTCGGGCACCACGAACCCCTCGATGCCGACCTCGGCGGCCCGCTCGACGAAGGGGCGGGGCCCACTCTCCGTACCATACTGGTAGATGAGGTTGTAGTAGGTCATACAGACCAGCGGCACGTCGACAGCGAGGTCCTCGACGAATTCGAAGTACCGGTGTGGCGTCATCCCGGCGTCCAGGGCACGGACGATGGCCTCCTGGATGGTCGTTCCCTCCGCGATGGGCTCGGAGAAGGGCAGTCCGAGCTCGACGACGTCGGCCCCGCCCCGGGCCAGCGCCTCGACGTACGCCAGCGACTCCTCGTAGCCCGGGTCGCCCGCGGCGAGATATGGCACGAACGCCGGCCCGTCGTCAAATGCCTGCTCCAGTCCCATCAGATGCCACCCCCGACCTCGCGGAACAGGTCCATGTCGGGTGCCGTCTCGATGTCGCGCTCGCCCGTCTCCTCGACGACCGTTTCGAGGTCCTTGTCGCCCCGGCCGGAGACGTTCACGACGACGAGGTCGCCGAGATTGTCGGCCCGTTCGTGGAGATAGCCAAAGGCGTGGGCCGTCTCCAGGGCCGGGATGACGCCCTCCTCTCGGGAGAGCCGGTGGAATGCTTCGAGGGCGGCGGCGTCGTCGACGTTCACCGCGTTGACCCGTCCCTCGTCGACGAGGTAGGCCAGTTCCGGGCCGACGCCAGCGTAGTCCAGCCCCGCCGAGACGCTGTGGGACTCCATGATCTGCCCATCCGAGTCCTGGAGCACCTTCGTCCGCGCGCCGTGGAGGACTCCCTCCTCGCCCGTCGAGAGCGACGCCGAATTCGGTGCGACGCCCTCGTCCTCGTCGACGGACAGCGACGAGCCACCGGCCTCAACGGCGTAGAGACCGACGTCTTCGTCACCGGCGAAGGCGTCGAAGGCACCCATCGTGTTCGACCCGCCGCCCGCACACGCCAGTACGGCGTCGGGGAGCCGACTCGTCTTCTCCCGGCACTGCTCGCGAGCTTCCTCCGAGATCACCGCCTGGAAGTCCCTGACCATCGCCGGGAAGGGATGCGGGCCGACGACGCTGCCGATGACGTAGTGGGTGGTCTCGACGGTGCGTGACCAGTCCCGCATCGTCTCGCTGATGGCCTCCTTGAGGGTGCCACGGCCCGTCGTCACCGGCGTCACCTCGGCGCCGTTGATGCGCATCCGGAAGACGTTGGGTCGCTGGCGCGCGATGTCCGTCTCGCCCATGTAGATCTCACAGGGCATGTCGAGGTGGGCCGCGGCCATCGCCGTCGCTGTCCCGTGCTGGCCGGCGCCGGTCTCGGCGATGATGCGCTCCTTGCCCATGTACTTCGCGAGCAGCACCTGCCCGAGGGCGTTGTTCAGTTTGTGCGCGCCGCCGTGGAGCAGGTCCTCGCGCTTGAGATAGACCTCCGTGTCGTAGCGGGCAGAGAGCTGGTCGGCCCGCTGGAGTGGCGTCGGTCGTCCGCCGAAATCCGCCAGTCGCCGTCCGAACTCCTCACGGAAGCCGTCCTCGTTGTCGAGCACGTACCGCTCGTAGGCCTCGGTCAGTTCCTCGATTGCCGGCATCAACGCCTCCGGCACGTACTGTCCGCCGTAGTCACCGAACTTGCTGTGGGTTCCCATCGTTGTCAGTCGTCCAGTTGCCGCGTGGTCAGTCGCCGCGTGTTCGTTTCGACGTCGCCGTCCATGACCGCCGAGCCGACCAGGAGCCCGTCGGCCCCGGCCCGGCGCATCCGACGGACGTCCTCGCTGTTCTGTATGCCGCTTTCCGCAATCAGGGTGACGCTCTCGGGTGCTGCCGGCGCGACCCGCTCGAAGGTCCCGAGGTCGACCTCCAGGCGCGCCAGATCGCGGTTGTTCACGCCCACCACGTCCGCGCCGGCCTCGACGGCCGCCCGCACTTCCTCTCGGGTGTGGGCCTCGACGAGCACCTGGAACCCCCGGTCGTGAGCCGCCGCGGTCAACCCCGCGAGGTCGTCGACGAACCGGGCGATGAGCAACACGAGGTCGGCCGCGACGGCGTCCAGTTGTGCCTCCCGCAGGACGAAATCCTTCCGGAGGACGGGCACGTCCACGGCCGTCCGAACCGCACGGAGGTCCCCCGGGGTTCCGCCGAAGTGGTCGGGTTCGGTCAGCACCGACAGCGCCGCCGCCCCGCCAGCGACCATCCGCTCGGCCAGCTCGACGGGGTCGTCCTCGCGCTCGCCCGCCGTCGTCGGACTCGTCGGCTTGACCTCCGCGACCAGGGGGACGCGACCCGCTGCCTCGGCGCTTCCGAACGCCGCCCCGATGGGCCGGGCATCGACCGACACCCTGTCGCTGCCGGGGTCGCGCTCGCGTGCCGTCTCGAGCATCGACCGTATCGCCGGCGCAAACTCTTCGCTTCCGACCATTACTGAACACTAATGAACAGAGATGTACATAAGGCTTGTGACCCGGCGCGGCCCGGACCGCACGGTCAGGGCCGGACAGCGGTCCAGGGCCAGTCAATCGGCCAATCTTGAAGTGACAGAGCGCCGAGTCCGTGGTATGGACGAGGTGGGCGGTATCTTCGCACGCGAATCCACGTACCTCGACTGTTACGTCCAGGTCGGACTCGCCCAGGGACGGGTCATCTCGGTTTCCTTTCCCGTCGACCCGGAGGACGGTGCGGGGACCGACCACGACCTGCTCGACCGGATCGAGGCGTATCTCCAGGGCGAACCGGACGACTTCTCGGACGTGACGGTGGCGCTGACGGTGCCAACAGACGAGCGGGCCGTCCTCGAACGGGTCCGGGATATCCCCTACGGAGAGGCGACGACTGTCGAGGGACTCGCGCGGATGGTGCCCGGGCGCGACCCCGAGGAAGACGGGGACAGGCGGCTCGTCAGGGAAGCCCTCGCGAACAATCCTGCACCGGTCTTCGTCCCGGACCACCGTGTCCGGAACGGTCCCAGCAGCGCGCCCCCTGGGGTCATCCAGAAACTCCGGGCCGTCGAGGCGTTATAGCAGCCGTTCGACCCCGAACCCTTCGTGGACGAGAAACTCCAGGGCGTTCACGAGGTAGTGGGCGACCACCACGACGAGCAGGCTCCCGGTGAGGACGTAGCCGGCCGCGAGGACCAGCCCCAGTCCGCCGGTGACGGCCATCCCGATGCGCCCCTGTGCGCCGTGGCCGACCGCGAAGGCGCTGGCGGAGACGACTGCGAGCGCCCACGGCGAGACGCCGAACCCGGCCGCCGGGACGCCGACGACCGCCGCACGGAAGATGAACTCCTCGACGACTGCCACGACCGGCAACACCCCACCGAGGAGGACGAGCCAGCCGCGCCCGCCCTCCGGGGCGAGCGCCTCGCGCAATCCCTCGTCGTAGGGCGTGCCGACCGCGTCTGCGAGCGACGCGCTCGCCTCGTTGGCTCCCCACAGCGCGAGCCCGAACGCCACACCGACGAGGAGTGCAGGCACGCCCGCGTTCCAGGGATCGGCGGTGACCCCCAGCGCACCGGGCGGGATCGCATAGAAGTACGCACCCGCGAGAAGCACGCCCCCGAACAGGCCCTGGGTCACCGCGACGTTGACCAGGAGGGCGCCGGTCGTGAGTTGTGGGGTCGCCCTGTCGGCCCGGCACTCGCGGGCCGGGTCGTGTGCGAGTTCACCCTCGGCGAGGGCGTGGCGCCGGACCATCTCGCGCCCGACGTCGCCGGCCGGGACCGTCCGGTCGCCCCGAACCGTGCCCTGTGAGGCGCGTGCGAGGGCGAGAAGGAGAACGAGAACGACCGCAGTGAGTCCGACGAACGGGACCCACTGGGGGTCAGTCACGTCTTACTGGGGCTGCGGGCTGCCGCTACCGCGCCCGACCTCGTGTTCGAGTGCCTGGCCGGTGATGGACTTCAGGCGCGAGACCAGCGAGTCCTTCTCGGGTTCGCCCGCCAGTGCCACCTCTAACACCTCGGAGATGTGCGTCACCGGGACGATGTCGACCATCTCCTCGTACTCCTCCTCGATCATCACGTCCTGCTCGTTGGCGGCAGGGATGATCACCTTGTCGAGGCCGGTCTTGGCGGCGGCCTCGATCTTGTGGGTGACCCCGCCGACCGGGAGGACGTCACCGCGCACCGAGAGCGAGCCGGTCATGGCGATGTTCTGTGCGACCGGGACATCCTCCAGGGCGGAGATGACGGCCGTCGCGACCGTGATCGAGGCGGAGTCGCCGTCGACGCCGCCCTCGCCGACCTGGACGAACTGGATGTGGACGTCCTTCTCGGAGATGTCCTCGTCGGAGAACTTCTTGATGATCGCCGAGACGTTCTGGACTGCCTCCTCGGCCATCTCCTGGAGCTGTCCGGTTGCGATGACCTGTCCGGGGCCCTGGCTCGGCGTGACCTCGGCCATCACGGGCAGGACGATTCCCGAGTCCTCTCCCATGACCGCGAGGCCGTTGACGCGGCCGACCACGTCGCCATCGCTGACGGTAAGCTCGTAGTCCTTGCGCCGTTCGATGTAGTTGTCCGCGAGCTGTTGCTCGATGGACCTGGACCGGCGCTTTGCCTGGAGGACGTCCTCGCGTTCGACGAACTCCTTGTCCTCGGCGCGAGCGATGTCGCCGGCCACGCGCACCAGCCCACCAAGGTCGCGGAGTTTCAGCGTGAGGTGGTCTTTCCGGCCCGACCGGCGCTGGGCCTCCAAGATGATCTCCGAGACAGCGTCCCGGGTGAAGTGGGGGAGCCGGCCGTCTTTCTCGACTTCCTGTGCCACAAAGCGCGTGTACTTCCGACGCATCTCGGGGGTATCGTCGATGGTGTCGTCCATGTACACCTCGTAGCCGTACCCCTTCACGCGCGAGCGCAGCGCAGGGTGCATGTTCTCCATGGCATCGAGGTTCCCTGCCGCGACCATCACGAAGTCACAGGGAACGGGTTCGGTCTGGACCATCGCGCCCGAGGAGCGCTCGGACTGGCCCGTGATGGAGAACTCTCCTTCCTGGATGGCCGTCATCAGCTTCTGCTGGCTGCGGATGTCCAGCGTGTTCATCTCGTCGATGAACAGCACGCCCTTGTTGGCCTCGTGGATGGCGCCCGACTCGACGCGGTCGTGGCTGGGCGTCTCCATTCCGCCCGACTGGAAGGGGTCGTGGCGGACGTCACCTAGCAGTGCGCCGGCGTGGGCACCCGTCGCGTCGATGAACGGGGCGGTCTGCTGGTTCGCGTTGTTGACCAGCAGATTCGGGATCATCGAGTCGCTCCCCCGCGACCCGTACCGGAACGCCAGGTAGATGACACCCGCTGCGAGAATGCCGAGCAGGATCTGCTGGACGATCAGAAGCGAGTAGCCGATGACGATGGCGATGATGATCCACATCAGGAAGGTCCGCATCTGGTTGCGCTTGCGGGCCTCCTCCTTGTGGGCATCGACGATCTGTTCGCCTTTCCCTGCCGGAACTGTTCGGACCTTGGGCTCGTTGCCGTCGTCGGGGTTGTGGTAGACCAGAACGTCCTGGAGTTCCTCCTTGGGGAGCAACTGGCTCATCGCCTTCGCGAGCATCGACTTGCCGGTCCCCGGCGAGCCGATCATCATCACGTGGCGGCGCTGTTTGGCCGCCTTCTTGACGATGTCTCGCGCGTGGTCCTGGCCGATGACCTGGTCAACCAGCCGGTCGGGGACGTCGATGTCGCCCGACGACTCGATCTGCAGGCCTCCGAGGAGACTGTCCTCGGCGTTTTCGTCTACCTCGACGCCGGCCTCGTCAGCGACGTCACTCCCGAGGTCCGTCTCGCCCTCCTCCTCCGGGGGCGGCTCTTCGACGGCCTCGCCGACGGTTGCCTCCGGGTCCGCTCCCGGAGTGTTGTCGGTGTCTCTATTGTCACTCATGCAAACGTTGCTAACACGCTAATTCAGGGGCTGTCGACTGATATACTTTCTCCCCTCGT
>PXSU01000170.1 GCA_003022745.1 Halobacteriales archaeon SW_9_67_25 | reverse complement strand
GAGATGGTCCGGTTCGTCGCCGAACGCGTCGACGTCCCCGTAATCGGCGTTGGCGGTGTCGCCTCGGCTGCGGACGCCTACCGCAAGATCCGGGCCGGCGCCAGCCTCGTCCAGCTGTACACGGCGCTGGTCTACGAGGGTCCCTCGCTCGCACGCGAGATCAACCGCGGCCTGCTGGACCTGCTGGAGCAGGACGGGTTCGACTCCGTCGAAGACGCCGTCGGTGCCGACCTGTAACCCGGGCCTATTAGACATCGCCGGCGCTACCGTCGAGCATGAACACCCGACCGGTCACGCGACAGGGCAAACGGCTGTTCGTCTGGCTGTTCGCGCTCCTGCTGTGTGTCGCCGCCGTCCGACTGGCTGTCTACGGGTCGCTGCTGTGATACGGATTGCTGTAGTTCATTGCCGGATCGACCGCAGGACAGCGTGCGGTCGACCTGGAAAACGGCTACAGCAATCCGTATGAGGCCCTCGAGGCGGTCGCGCCCAGTCGGCCATCTCTCGACTATAACGACGTGAAGATATCCGACCCCACGGAGGGTCGAAATTACTCACGGGCGTATAGCCGCCAGCATGCTTAATTCTTCCCGCGTTCCCGCGGCCGTGTGCGGGGACCAGATTGATTACCCTGTCTCCGAAAGGACAGTGTGATGACCGGCTACACGGTCGAGACCCCCGAACGCGAGGAGCGGGGCATCCGCGTCGCCTGCGAGGCACACGGCGTCGCCGAGGAATTCCGCCCGGGGCGACGGCGGGTCGCGTTCTACTGCGACCGGTGCGGGTACGAACTCGAGGTGACGCTACACGACACCTACGACTGGCGGGACATGCAGGAGCAGTGCTGACGGCCCTCGCCGGCGTGTGGCAGGGGGAGGGGCCGTGGCCGAACACCTCACAGTGTATCTCCTTGTAGTCGTCGTAGTGTTCCTCCGGGTCGACAGCGTAGGTCGTCACCTTCGCGATGTCCGCACACTCCTTGTCGACCTCGTCGAACAGGACGTGATGTTCTCCCAGACCGTCCGGGCCTGGCCCTGGCTGTCGTCGGCAACCACTTCCGAGACGGCCTCCACCGGTGATAAAGCCTACCCTCCACCCGGTGCGGGCGGTGCGAGGTGTCGGTCGCTCGCGGGTGCTATGCCAGCGCGTCTAGCCGGAACTCGAAGGCGGCAACGGGCAGTTCAAGATCGTGTTCGACCAGCACTTCGGGGTGAACCTCGCCGATGACACCGACTGACTCGCCGTCGAGCACCACCTCCGCGGCCCGGCCGGGGATGAAGGACGGGTGCTCGGTGGGCGGCGTCTCCAGGGTCTTGCCGAATGCGCCGGCAAGCGCCTGCAGGCGGGCCTTGGCGTCGGGTACGCGCGGTGGGTGTTCCGCTCCAGCACCATCAGCAGCGAGGGCAGCGCCCACGTCCGGAGCATCGTGTAGGCCTCGCTGTAGGGCTCGCGGATGGTCGTCGGCTCGGCCGCGCCGACTGCGCCGTCTTCCGGAGAGAGGTTCATCCGCTCGAAGTTCTCCGCAGCGTTGATCATGTGGAAGTTCAGGAGGTCCTCGAAGCCCAGGCCGACCAGGGCATCCCGGGCAGCGTCCTCCAGCCGGGAACGTTCGTGGCGCCCGCCCACCGTCGAGACGTCCGGGTAGCGGGGTGCGAGGTCGTTGAACCCGTGTGCGCGGCCGATGTCATCGATCACATCGAGAGGGTGGAGGACGTCCACGCGGTAGGGCGGAATCTCGACCTCGTAGGCCCGACGGTCCGCCTGGTCCCGGTCAGTCCCTCCGAGGTCGGTTTCCCCGGCGTCCAGCCCCGCCCGTTCGGCACAGTCGATCACTTCCTCGGGCGAGAGGTCGACGCCGATAACCGACTCGATGCGGTCGTGGGTGACAGTCTTGCGCTCGACCGAGAGGTCCGGCCGCGAGAGCGTCTCGCCCGCGAACTCGCCCGTGGCGTCCCCGTCGTAGCTGACGTCGACACGTTCGATCCGGGCACCGCGGGCCTCCAGCGCGTAGCAGACGATGTTCAGCATGTGGTCGACCGTCCACTGGTCGGTACCCGTCATCTCGATGAACAGGTCCCGCGATCGGGTCGACACTTCGGTCCGGCGACCGTTGATGACCGGCGGGAACGAGAACAGCCCGATGGAGTCGTAGATGGCGGGATAGCGGTCGAACTCCTCGACCAGCGGCCCGTAGGTGTCGCCGATGGGGTGGTCGGTCAGCACCTCGGCGGGCGTCATCTCACTGTCGCTGTCCAAGGGGACGAAGGTGTCGCCGCCGGGTTCGACGCCGACGTAGCGGATGGTCTTCTCCCCGCCCGTGCCGGGCGCGCCCTTCAGCGCCACGAGGTCGTGGACGCCGATTGCGCCCTTCGCGCGCTCGCGGCCCATCGTCGCGTGGAGTTTCTCCTGGACCTGGATGAGCGATTGCAGGGCCTCCTCGTCCATGTCGATCCCGCGGACCACGGCACCTGTGACGTAGGGCCGGCCGTCGGGAACCGACGAGTCGACCTCGATGGTCCACTCGGCGTCGTTGGTCGCGGGCACGTACACCCCGCGGTCGTCGCCGTAGTGATACCGCAACGACCGGGCGATACCCTCCACAGAGAGCCGGTCCAGCCGGTCGGGCGCGAACTCCAGTTGCATCTCCTCCTCGTCGGTCCAGCCCTCGAACTCCAGGCCGAGGTCGAACAGGTCCGCGCGGAGTTCGTCGTCACTCAACTCCGTGCCGGTCAGTTCCCGCAGTTCGTCGGGGTCGACGTCGACGACGGGCATCAGTACACCACCTCCACGTCCCGCAGCAGTTCGAGGTCACACAGCGTCCCGTGGACGTCCCGGATGTCCTCGAAGCCGTACATCAGCATCAACAGTCGCTCCAGGGAGAGTCCCCAGGCCATGACGTCCGCCTCGACGCCCAGGGGCCGGAGCACCTCGTCTCTGAAGATGCCCGAGTTGCCCACCTCGACGAGTTCGCCCGTCCCGGGGTGGATGCCAAAGAGTTCGAAGGACGGCTCCGTGTAGGGGTTGTAGTGCGGTTTGAACTCCAGGTCTGTGATTCCGAACTGCTCGTAGAACTCGGTGAAGGTCCCGAACAAGTCCCGCACCGAGAGGTCCTCGGCCATCACCCACCCCTCGATCTGGAAGAACTCCAGCAGGTGCGTGGGGTCGAGCGTGTCGTTCCTGTACACTTTCTCGACGCTGAAAAAGCG
>PXSU01000169.1 GCA_003022745.1 Halobacteriales archaeon SW_9_67_25 | reverse complement strand
AAAGGCACAGGACCTCGCCGACGTCGGGGCCTGGGAGTGGAATCCACAGGAAGAGACGGGATACTACACCGACCAGGTCTACGACATCTACGGCGTCGACCCCGATTACGAGGGAACCCCTGAAGAGGACATACAACGGTTCTATCACCCCGAGGACCGCGATACGCTCCGGGACGCCGTCGCGGGCGCTATCGAGTCGGGCGACAACTACGACATCGAGGTCCGCGTCACCGCGGCCGACGGCACCGAGAAGTGGGTGCGAACGCGGGGCGATCCGCACTTCGAGGACGGCACCTGCACGCGCGTCCGGGGGACGACCAGGGACATCACCGAGCGCAAGGAACGCGAACGGGACCTCGAACAGCAACGCCAGCGGCTGACGGTCGCACTCGAGGGGTCGAAGGCCGGTGTCTGGGAGTGGGCGCCCGAGACGAACGAGGTGGTGTGGCACGAGTCGACGGAACGGCTGTTCGGCCTCGAACCTGGTACCTTCGAGGGGACCTACGAGGCGTTCGCCAGGCGCGTCCACGACGAGGATATCGACGCTCTCGAAGCGGCCATCGAGGAGGCATTCCCCGACCACGACCCCTTCGACGCCGAGCACCGTATCCACACGGCCGACGACACCGAACTGTGGGCCTACGCACGCGGCGAATTCATCGACATCGAGGGGCTCTCGCCCCGGTATATCGGCGTCATCACCGACATCACCGAGCGCAAGGAACGCGAACACGACCTCGAACAGACCACGGAGTGGTACCAGACCCTCCTCGACACGGCACCCGACGCGGTCTTCGTCGCCGACGCCGAGTCGGGGGTAATCCGCGAGACGAACCAGGCGGCGACGCGGTTACTCGACCGGCCACGCGAGGAGATCGTCGGGATGCACCAGACCAAACTCCATCCTCCCGAGAAGGTCGAGGAGTACGCCGAACTCTTCGAGGAGCACGTGGCCGCTGGTTCCGGCCGCGACGAAACGCTCGGCGAACAGGTGGACATCTACGTTCTCGACGCAGACGGCGAGGAGGTTCCCGTGGAGATCAACGCCCGGACCGTCGAGATCGACGGCGAGTATCTGAACCAGGGCTACTTCCGTGACATCACGGACCGCAAGCAGCGCGAGCGCGAACTCCAGCGCCAGAACGAGCGCTTAGACGAGTTCGTCTCGGTCGTCAGCCACGACCTCAGGAACCCCTTGCACGCGCTGTCCGCGTCGCTGGAGTTGCTCGAAACGGAGGACGAAGACGACCTCGAACGGTGTTGGCGGTCGGTCGACCGGATGGAGCACCTGCTCGATGACCTGTTGACCCTCGCACGGCACGGCGAGACCGACTCGGAAGAAGCCCCCGTCAGTCTCGCTGCCGTCACACGGGAGAGCGCACGGACGACCGTCCCGCCGGGTGTCTCCCTCTCGGTCGAGACTGACGCGACGATCGTCGCCGAGGAAGCACGGCTCAAGCAACTGTTCGAGAACCTCTTCGCGAACTCCGTGGAACACGGCTCGACGAGCCCCCGGTCGCAGGCTCCCGGCGAGGCCGTGGAACACGGTTCCACGAGCAGTCAGGCACGGCCCGAAAACGACGGCGCGGACGTGTCGATCACGGTCGGCGACATCGACGCCGGCTTTTACGTCGCGGACGACGGGACCGGTATCCCGCCCGAGGAACGCGAGAACTGCTTCGAGATCGGGTATTCGACGAGCGAGGACGGCACCGGCTTCGGGTTGAACATCGTCAAGCAGGTCGTCGCGGCCCACGGCTGGGAGGTTCGCGTGACCGACAGCGACGCTGGCGGGGCACGCTTCGAGGTCACCGGCGTGGAACGCGTGGACTGACAGTGTCGCACGCCCGTTTCGGGGCGGTCGTGTCGTCGTTGTTGCCCGAACACGCATGATTTATACCTCCGCGTAGTCCACTTTCGGACGCTATGGGACAGACACTCACGGAAAAGATTCTCGGTGACCACCTCGTCGAGGGCGACCTCGTTCCCGGCGAGGAGATCGGCATCGAAATCGACCAGGTCCTGACCCAGGACACCACCGGGACGCTGGTCTGGCTGCAGTTCGAGGCGCTGGGTCTGGACGAGGTCCAGACCGAACTGGCCGCCCAGTACTGTGACCACCAGACCTACCAGTTCGACTTCAAGAACACCGACGACCACCGCTTCCTGCGCTCGGCCGCTGGTACCTTCGGCGCCTACTTCTCCCGGCCGGGCAACGGTATCTGTCACAACGTCCACAAGGAGAACTTCGCCGCCCCCGGCAAGACGCTGCTGGGCTCGGACTCGCATACGCCCACGCCGGGCGGGCTCGGCCAACTGGCAATCGGCTCGGGCGGGCTGGATGTCGCCGTCGCGATGGGCGGGGGCGCCTACTACATCGAGATGCCCGAGGTCGTCGAGGTCCGCCTGGAGGGGGAACTCCCCGAGTGGGCCACCGCCAAGGACGTCATCCTCGAAATGTTGCGCCGGCTCTCCGTGAAGGGCGGCGTCGGCAGGATCTTCGAGTACACCGGCCCCGGCGTCGAGACGCTCTCGGTGCCCGAGCGGACGACCATCACCAACATGGGCACCGAACTGGGCGCCACCTCCTCGATTTTCCCGACCGACGAGAACACGAGAGACTGGCTCGAACGCGTCGGCCGGACCGAGGAGTACGAGGAACTCGGCCCCGACGAGGACGCCACCTACCACGATTCGATTACCATCGACCTCTCCGACATCGAGCCCCTCATCGCCAAACCCTCGATGCCGGACAACGTCGTCCCCGTCCGCGAGGTCGCCGGCGAGTCTGTCGATCAGGTCATCATTGGCTCCTGTACCAACGGCGGCTACCCGGACATCCTGCCGGCCGCGAAGATGCTCGAAGGCCGCGAGGTCGACAAGCGCACCGAGATGATCATCGCGCCCGGGTCGAAGCAGGCCTCGGAGATGCTCGCCCGCGAGGGCTGGACCGCCGAACTGATGGCCGCCGGCGTCAACTTCTCCGAGGCCACCTGTGGCGCGTGCATCGGCATCGGTCACGTCCCTGCCTCCGATTCGGTCTCGTTGCGCACGTTCAACCGCAACTTCGAGGGGCGCTCGGGCATCGAGGACGACAACGTCTACCTCTGTAGCCCCGAAGTGGCGACGGCGTCGGCCCTCGCTGGCGAGATAATCGACCCCCGCGACCTCGCGGAAGAACTGGGCGACCTGGAGGACCCCGGCTTCGAACTCCCCGAGAAGTACACCGGCTCGAAGGCCGACATCATCACGCCCGACGAGGCGGTCGACGACGGCCTCGTCAAGGGGCCCAACATCGGCGACGTGCCGCTGAAGGATCCCCTCGACGCCCAGCTGGAGGGGTCGGCCCTGCTGAAGATGGACGACAACATCACGACTGACCACATCATCCCCGCGACCCAGGACATCCTGATGTACCGGTCGAACATCCCCAAACTGAGCGAGTTCACCCTTTCGCGGGTCGACGACACCTTCGCCGACCGCGCCCTGGGGAGCGACGGCGGGTTCCTCGTGGCCGGCGAGAACTACGGCCAGGGCTCCTCGCGGGAACACGCCGCGCTCTGCCCGATGTACCTCGGCATCGAGGGTGTGCTCGCCCAGTCGTTTGCCCGCATCCACAAGGCGAACCTGTTCAACTTCGGACTCCTGCCCCTGGAGATCGACGCGGAGACCTACGAGCAAATCGAGCAGGGAGACGACATCGAGGTCGTCGACGACGTCGCCGACGCGGTGCGGTCGGGCCAGGAGGAGTTCACGATCCGCGTCAACGACGACTGGGAGGCCACGGGATACCTCGACGCCTCTACCCGCGAGCGCGACATCCTCGCCGCCGGCGGCAAACTCAGCTACGTCAAACAGCAACACGACGAGGGCGGGGCCGCGCCGGCCGACGACTAAAAACTGCGCCCTCGACCCCGTGCCAGCGCTCCTGTGGCGCCATCCGCGAGTCGCCGGTCGTAACCAATCAACCGCTGCCAGCCCTGTGAGAGCGCATCTCAGCCCCAGTCGCGACGTTCGAACAGTCCCTGTGTGACCCCGCTGTGTGTTGCGGGATGGCCTGATACGGATTGTAGTTCATTACTGGATCGACCGCATGCTGTCCTGCGGTCGACCTGGAAAATAGCTACACCAATCCGTATGAGCCAGGGGGGCGACTCAGGCGTACACCGGCGGTTGTATACGTATCCACGACTCGTGGTGACGGACGAACTCGTGACTTCGTACTGCCGACAGTCGGTGCGGACCCCTTCCGTCGTTTCCTCGTCCGGACGTCTCCAGTCCGGTGGTCGACGCCACCCTGCGGCCACTTTCGAGCCCACGACACGACCGACGGTCACCCGCCAAGGAAGCGCTGGCGGACCTCCTCGTCGGCCAGCAGTTGTTCGCCGGGACCGCTGTAGGCGTTCTCTCCGTTGACGAGGACGTACCCGCGGTCGCACCGCCTGAGTGCCTCCCTGGCGTTTTGCTCGACGACGAGGACGGCGGTGCCGTCGTCGTTGATGCGGTCGACGCGGTCGAACATCTCCCCGACCAGGTCCGGCGCCAGCCCGGCAGAGGGCTCGTCTAGCATTAGCAGGTCGGGGTCGAGCATCAGCGCCGCCCCCATCGCGAGCATCTGTCGTTGCCCGCCGCTCATCGACCCCGCGCGCTGGCGCGTTCGCTCCTCCAAGATGGGGAACCGTTCGAAGACCGCCTCCAGTCGCTCTTCGGGCAACTCGTCCCGGATGTAGGCACCCATCCGCAGGTTCTCCCGCACGGTGAGGCTCGGAAAGATGTTGTCGGTCTGTGAGACGTAGCTGATCCCGCGGTCGATGAGGTCTTTCGTGTCGACGGGGCTGATGTCCTCGTCCGCGAAACGGACCGACCCGGCCATCAGCGTCGTCAGCCCGAAGACCGTCTTCATCGCCGTCGACTTGCCCGCGCCGTTGGGGCCGACGATGGCGACGTACTCGCCGTCCCCGACGGTCAAATCGAGGTCCGAGAGTATCTGCAACTCGCCGTAGCCCGCGTCGACGCCGTCCAACTCCAGCAGCGTCACTCCGCGTCACCCCCCAAGTACGCCTCGATGACCCGCTCGTCTGTCTTGACCTCCTCTGGGGACCCCGCGGTCAGGGTCTCGCCCTGGTGCATGACGATGACGCGCTCGCAGTGGTCCATGATGACGTCGATGTCGTGTTCGACGAGGAGGAACGCATAGCCCCGGTCGGTCAGGTCGTGTAGCCGGTCGAGGATGCGCTTCTCGAGGGTCGGGTTCACGCCGGCGATGGGTTCGTCGAGCAAGAGCAGGTCGGGTTCGGCCAGCAGTGCCCGTGCCAGTTCCAGCAGTTTCCGCTGACCCCCCGAGAGGTTGCCTGCCCGTTCGTCGATGACACCGTCGAGTTCGAGAAACACCGCGAGGTCGGCGACACGCTCGCGGGCGCGGCGCTCGTCTGTCGCGAAGCGTTCGCCCCGGCGTAGGGCTCCGGTCAGGCGCTCGCCGTACTGGTCGGGCGGGCCCAGAAGGAGGTTCTCCTCGACGGTCATGCCCGACAGTTCGCGGGGAATCTGGAAGGTCCGGACCACTCCCCGCTCGGCGACCGCCGCCGGACCGTCGTCGGTGATGTCGGTCCCGTCGAAGGTGACCGTGCCGGCGTCGGGTTCGATGGCGCCGGTCACGCAGTTGAACAGCGTGGTCTTCCCGGCACCGTTCGGCCCGATGAGTCCCGTGATGCCCGGGCCGACCGACAGCGAGACCCCATCGAGAGCCGTGATGCCCCCGAAGTACTTCCGGAGGTCCTCGACGGCAAGCAGGTCGTCGGCCCCCTGCTCGCGCTCGCTCGCGTGCTCACTCATCGGTCCCACCCCCGTGTCCCGGAACGGGAACCTCGTAGTCCTGTTCGCCGAGCAGCCCCTGCGGGCGGTAGTAGAGGATGACCATCAGCAACAGGCCGATGAGGATGAGCCGCGCGGCCGCCAGCTGGACGGCGAACTCGCTGGGGACGTAGTCGTCCAAGAAGCGGGTCCCGCTGTTGATGACCCAGAAGACGCCCGTCCCGAGGACGACCCCGCGGTTGTTGGCGGTCCCGCCGACGATGACCGCGGTGAACGCGAAGAACGTGATGGGTGGCTCGAACTGGGTGGGGGCGATGAACCCGACGTGGACGGCCCACACCGCCCCGGCCGCGCCGGCCAGCGCCGACCCGATCATCAGGCTCTGTATCTTGTACCGGTAGGTCTCCCGTCCCAGCGCCTGTGGGACGTCCTCGTCCTCGCGGATGGCCCGCAGCACCCGCCCGTAGGGGCTGTGCATCAGCCGTTCGACGAAGAGGTATCCCAGCCCGAGTACCGCGACCGAGAGCACGAGTACGAACCGGGAGTAATCGAGGCCGCCGGCCGTTCCCGCACTGGCATCGAACAGCCACAGCACGTTCCGGACGAGTTCGACCGGGCCGTCCTGCACGACGGGTCCGACGACGTACCAGAGGACGAACACCTCGGTGGCGCCGAGCGTGAACACCGGCCAGACCTCCGGCGCGCGCGTGAACGCCCACCAGCCCGCGCCAGCGGTGACGGCGAGACCGAGGAGCCCGGCCAGCCTGACCGGACCCGACCGGAGCAGCTCCGTCCCTCCGGCGGCCAGGGCGAGGGTGGCGACGGTCACCGCGACAGCCGGACGGCGGGCCACCCCGCGAACGATCAGTGCCGTCCGGTAGGCAGCATATCCGAGTACCAGAACCGAGACCCCACCGAGGATGGCCATGTTGAGCTGGAAGCTTCCGGTACCGACGGGGAAGGC
>PXSU01000168.1 GCA_003022745.1 Halobacteriales archaeon SW_9_67_25 | reverse complement strand
ACGGGAGAATATATGTGCGGTGGACTTACGGTTCGATGCACTATGAGCGATTACGCAAACGACGTGCTCGTCTCGGCAGACTGGGTCGAGGAGCGTCTGGACGAGTTCCAGAGCGACGACCCGGGACACCGCCTCGTCGAGGTCGACGTCGACACGGAGCTGTACGAAGAGAGGCACGCACCCGGCGCCATCGGGTTCAACTGGGAGACCGACCTGCAGGACCAGACCCAGCGGGACATCCTGAAAAAGGAAGACTTCGAAGAGACGCTGGGCGCGGCCGGCATCAGCGACGACTCGACGGTCGTCCTGTACGGCGACAACTCCAACTGGTTTGCCGCCTACACCTACTGGCAGTTCAAGTACTACGGCCACGACGACGTGCACCTGCTCGACGGCGGCCGCGACTACTGGGTCGAGAACGACTATCCACTCAGCAGTGACGAGCCGGACTTCTCGGCGGTCGAGTACGACGCCTCCGGCCCGCGCGAGTCCATCCGCGCGTACCGCGAAGACGTCGAGAACGCCATCGAGCGCGGCCTGCCGCTGGTCGACGTCCGCTCGCCCGAGGAGTTCAAGGGCGAGATACTCGCACCGCCAGGCCTGCAGGAGACCGCCCAGCGCGGCGGTCACATCCCCGGCGCACAGAACATCTCCTGGGCGGCCGTCACTAACGAGGACGGCACGTTCAAGGACTTCGACGACCTGCAGGACCTCTACGCCGAACGGGGCATCGACGGCGACGAGACGACCGTCGCCTACTGCCGCATCGGCGAGCGCTCGTCTGTCGCGTGGTTCGCTCTCCACGAACTGCTCGGGTACGACGACGCCATCAACTACGACGGGTCCTGGACCGAGTGGGGCAACCTTGTCGGCGCCCCGATCGAGAAAGGCGAGGCCGGCGACTGACCGGAGCGGAGGAGACGACCGGCAGTAACGGAGACAGCGTCAGAACGAACACGTTGCGATTTTTCAAAGCGTTGCCAGCGTGACGGTGTTGAGGCCGACGACGACGAGCGACACGACCGCGAACGCCGAGAGGACCGCCGTCGCGTACCGGTCGGGCAGCGCTGCCCACAGCAACACGACCAGCACGAGCGCGCTGAATTTCAGCAGGCCGACACCGGGCGTACCGTAGGTCTCGATGAAGGCCAGTGCCACCGGATTGCCCTCGGGCGCGCCGCGGTAGGCGCCGACGATGGTCGTCACGATGTCGAACACCGACGCGACGATGACGACCGACCACAGGACGGCGTGGGATTCGGACAGCCGTCGCTCGACCCACAACTGGAGATTCGCGCCGCGCTCGCCGGCCTGGCGACCACCCATCGGACGGTGGACAGGAGGAACGCGGGGATAGTAAAACTGGGGGTAGCCCACACGGCACGTCGACATCCCGACGCATACAAGCCACCTGCAACCGATGGGACGGACATGAGCGCGAATCTCGTCGAGACGGTACGGGAGGACAACAGGACAGAACTCTCGCGGCTCGGCTCCTCGAAGTCGCTGTACGCAGACACGGAGGGGGAACTGGAGCCCGAAACCGTGCTCTCGGCCGCCGCGGACGCGGCCCACACCGCTGCGGCGACCTTCGAGGGCTGGGCCGGCAAGGACGTCGACGGCGCCTTCGCGACCGCCGCCGAAAGCGAGCGCGACCACTACGAGTCCATCGCGGGTGAACTTGACGCCCACGACCCCGGCGAGTCGCCCGCGGTCGTCGACGCGGTTGCCGGATACGAGACGGCCATCGAGCGCCTAGGCGGCGTGGTCGGGTGGACGCTCGTCGCCGAGAAGAAAGCCAGCCAGTGTTCGGGCTTCTTTACCGGGCAGGCCGACCCGCAGACTGCGAGCCTCTTCCGTGGCTTCGGCGACGACTACGAGGCGACCAGGGAGAACGCTGTGGCCGCACTGGAGCGTGCCTGTGACGACGAGGACGAAGACTGGGAGACGGCGACGGCCGCAGCGAGCGGGGCGGTCGGCGCAGCCTACGACGAGTACTTCGAGACGCTGGAGGCGCTGGGTGTCAATCCCAAACCCGTCTGTTAGCTCCGCGTCGACCCGCCGTCGACGGGCACCGCGGCGCCGGTGACGTAACTCGCGCACGGACTGGCCAGGAAGGCGACCACGTCACCCAACTCCGCGGGGTCGCCGATCCGACCCAGGGGGACGTCGCTCGCCCAGTCCTCGTAGCCGGCCTCGTAGTCGGCGTACTCGCCGCGCCCGACGGCCGCCTCGATGAGGTCCTCGATGCGGCCCGTCTCGTGGGCGCCGGGCAGGACGGCGTTGGCCCGCACCTCGGGAGCGAACTCCCGGGCAACCGTCTTGACGAGACCGATAACCGTCCGCCTGACGGCGTTCGAGAGCACCAGCCCATCGATGACCTCCCGGACCGACCGCGAGGTGATGGCGACGATACTCCCGGCCCCGGAGTCGACGAGGTGTGGGTGGGCCTCCCGGAGCGTCCAGACGGCACTCATCACGAGCATGTCGTAGGCCGCGTACCAGTCGCGGTCGGCCTGGTCGAGGAAGGGGCCGCTGGGTGGGCCGCCGGCGCTCGTGACGACGTGGTCGAGACCGCCGAAGGTCTCGACGGTTTCCTCGACGAACGCGGCGACGTGGTCCGGGTCGGTGATGTCAGCCTCGACGGCCAGCACGTCGCCCGTGCCGGCAGCGCGCAACTGTTCGCGTGCCTCCTCGAGGTGTGCCTCCGTCCGGCCACAGACGGCCACGTCGGCGCCCCCGCGTGCGAGTGCCGTCGCACTCGCCAGGCCGAGGCCGCTCGAAGCTGCGGTACACAGGGCTGCGTTCCCGTCGAGTGCCAGGTCCATGCCCGGAGTGTCGAGCGTCGAACGCAAAAAACAGTCGCTACCGGGGCCGACAGTCCGCGAGTCGCAGGTCAGGCGCCCCAGAAGTTGTCGCGGCTGCCCAGTTGCGGGGTGTCCTCGTCGTCTGCCTCGTCGTCTGCCTCGTCGCTCTCGGGCGTTTCGGCCGTCTCGTCGTCCTCCTCGTCTCCATCCGCGTCGGGGAGACGTTCGAGTTCCTCGGCGCGGGCGTGGTTCGATCGGACGTTGGTGATTTCGACGCGGGCCCGGGCCGGTGGCAGGACGCCGTCGACCATGACGATGAAGCCGTCCTCGGTACGGCCGACGCCGGCGCCGCTCTCGTGGATGTCCTCGATCTCGACGACGATCTCCTCGCCGGGCTTTACGGGCTGGGACTTGAGGTCCTCGATGGGCTGGTTGTAGTGGTTGCACCACTCGGCGCCACCGCGGTCGCCGTAGTGCTGGCACCCCATCCCTTCGATCCGCTCGGAAAAGCTGGGGCACTCGTCCGCGAGTGGACAGTCCGGCATGGACCGCTATACTCCGGGCGCGAATTAAACGCTTGCGCTCCAGCCGTTTCGGGGCTCTCGCTCGCGTCGCTCGCTCCATCCCGAAACGGCTGGCTCGACACGGATGTCCGCGATCGCCTCGTCGCGACCCGACTCGATTCGCTTCTCGTAGGACTCACTGCGCCCGCTGACGACGTCCCGGATGCCGGCCGCGATGTCGCTGACGACGTTCGCGCCGATGACAGCCTCGCCGGAGACGACACCCCGATACTCGGTTACTCCGCGTCCGTCGATGCCGTCCGTCGTCGTGACTGTGATCTCCGACATGGCTGGATTTCGTCGCACCGGAGAACAAACCCACGACCGGTGTTGCAGTGCCAGCAATCCGGGCAACGAGACGAAGCCAGTCGTTGCTCCGGCGAGGCTACCCCCGAACTATATCCACGGTGGCGACACCGTTCCGGTATGACGACGACCGAAATCCGCGAGTTGACGACCGAGTCAGAGTGGCGTGACGCCTATCCCGTGGTGAGCCAACTCCGGGAGGACCTCTCCGAGACGGGGTACCTCGAACGCCTCCAAGAGATGCGCGAGGAGGGCTACCACCTGTTCGCGGTGGTCACCGCCGACGAGATGGTCGCCGTTGCCGGCGCCGGCGTCCGGACGAACTTCTACAACGGCCGTCACCTCTTCGTGTACGACCTCGTCACCCGCGCCGGTCGTCGTTCGGAGGGCCACGGCGAGCGATTGATGGCGTTTCTCGAAGACTGGGCGCTAGACCGCGACTGCGAGTGCGTGACGCTCGAATCGGGCCGCTGGCGCGAGGACGCCCACCGGTTCTACGAGGACAAACTCGACATGGAGAAGTTCTGCTACACGTTCAAGAAAGAGTGGTAGTCACCCCCGGACGCCAGACTGATTGGACGCCGGCCCGACGAGCGGGTATGTATCGCTGTTGGTCCTGTGGTCGGGGGTACTCCGAGACGGCCGGGGCACCCTGGCGCTGCGAGTGCGGGCACGCGCTGGATTTCGCGGATTCATCGGCACCGGCCGACACCGCCCCACCCGAACTGGACCGCGACCGCGGCCTCTGGGCCTTCGAGGATGTCCTGCCCGTCTCGCGGGGCGTCACGCTGGGCGAGGGCTGGACGCCGCTGGTCGACGCACCGGAGTGGGACGCCCAATTCAAGCTGGACTACCTGTTCCCGACAGGGAGTTTCAAGGACCGCGGCGCGGCCACGACCGTCTCGCAGGCGCTGGAACTGGGCGTCGACCGCCTCGTCGAGGACTCCTCGGGCAACGCCGGCCACGCCATCGCTACCTACGCCGCACGGGCGGGCCTCGACGCTACCGTCTACGCGCCCGCCGACGCCAAACCGGCGAAACTACAGGCCATCGAACGGACTGGTGCCGATCTGGTCCGGGTCGAGGGCGACCGCGAGGCCGTCACGGCCGCCTGCCACGAAGCCGTCGCGGCTGGCGAGGGATGGTACGCCAGCCACGCCTGGCAGCCCGCCTTCTTCGCCGGGACCGCCACCATCGCCATGGAGATCGCGGCCCAGCGCGAGTGGTCCGTCCCGGATGTCGTCGTGACGCCGGTCGGGCACGGAACGCTCCTGCTTGGGGCCTACCGGGGCTTTCGCGCCCTGCAGGCGGCGGGCTGGACTGACGCGGTGCCGCGACTCGTCGGCGTCCAGGCGGCCGGCACGGCCCCGCTGGTCGCTGCCCGCCAGGGTGAGGCGGCTGCCGCCGGCGGCAATGAGGCCGCAGACGGCATCCAGATCACTGAGCCGGCCCGCCGCGAACAGCTTCTGGCGGCCATCGAGCAAAGCGGCGGCGACGCGGTGGCCGTCGACCAGTCCGCGACCGAGGAGGTGTCCGACCGTCTCGACCGCGCTGGCGTCTCGGTCGAACCGACCTGTGCCACCGGACCGGCTGCGCTCCCCGAACTCCGCGAGCGCGGGC
Source organism: Halobacteriales archaeon SW_9_67_25 (assembly GCA_003022745.1). GTDB lineage: Archaea > Halobacteriota > Halobacteria > Halobacteriales > Haloarculaceae > SW-9-67-25. The sequence continues at coordinate 1,497 of PXSU01000168.1, read as the reverse complement.
TCGTCGGGCCGGACGACGACGTGGTCGTCGCGCTCACTGGAAGCGGACTGAAAGCGTGAGAAGCACTCGGCCGGGAGGGTACTGCGTCAGGTCCGGAAACTCTCGCCGCAGCCACACTCGCTGACGACGTTTGGGTTCTCGACGTGGAAGCCAGCGCCCTGGAGGCCACCCTCGTAGGCCAGCCGCGAGCCCTCGATGTAGTTCATGCTCGCCGGGTCAACGAACACGCGCAGCCCGTGGTGGTCGGTGATTGTGTCCTCCTCGTCGGGTTCGTGGTCGAAGCGCATGCCATACGAGAGGCCGGCACAGCCCCCCTGCTGGACGAACAGCCGCAGACCACCGACGTCGGTGTCCATCCCCTCGCTGTCCATCAGGGCCAGGGCCTCCTCTGCGGCCCGCTCCGTGACGGCGACGGCGGCTCCCTCCGGCTCGCCCTCGCCGGAGTTCGACTGTTCCTGGCTGGTGCTCATGTTTCCGCCGACGTGGCCCACGCTGTTAACACTTTGCCACTGGCGGGGTATCCCGCACTAGCTCGGGGTTGACAGGCAGATTTGCCGGAGGCGTGGTGTCTCATACTGCCGGCTATGACTCCGTGAAGATATTCGCCCTCCCGTGGAATCGAAATCGCTCACGTGTTTATAGCCGGCAGTATCAGCCGTCATCGGAGAACCGCCGCTCGACGCTCTCGGCGTGGGCCTCCAGTCCCTCCGCGCGGGCCAGCGTCGTAATCGTCTCGCGCAACTCCCCGAGGCCAGCCTCGGAGATGCGCTGGACGGTCGTCGACCGGAGGAAGGTGTCCACCGAGAGCCCGCCGACGAGGCGTGCCTGTCCGCCCGTCGGGAGCACGTGGTTGGGGCCGCTGGCGTAGTCGCCTGCGGCGACCGGTGAGTAGTGCCCCAGGAACGCCGACCCGGCGCTGTCGATGCGGTCGAGCAACGCCTCGTCCTCGTCAGCGACGATTGCGAGGTGCTCGGCGGCGTACTCCTCGGCGAACAGCGCCGCCTCGCTCATCGACCGCGCGAGGAACACGCCGCTGGCGTCGCTCTCGAGCGCGCCCTCGATGACCTCGCTGCGCTCACGGTCGTCGATCTGTCTGTCGATCTCGTCGACGATGGCCCGAGCCGTCTCTTCGTCGTCGGTCACCGCCACCACCGAGGCGTCGGTGTCGTGTTCGGCCTGGGCGAGCATGTCGGCCGCGACGAGTTCCGGGTCGGCGGTGTCGTCCGCCACCACGAGGAGTTCGCTCGGCCCCGCGAGGAAGTCGATCTCGACGTCGCCCCTGACCGCGGCCTTGGCGGCTGTGACCCACCGGTTGCCGGGCCCGACGACGACGTCAGTCGCGGCGACGGTCTCGGTGCCGTAGGCAAGCGCCGCAATGGCCTGTGCGCCGCCGGTCTGGTAGACGGCGTCGGCACCGGCCACCTCGATGGCCGCCAGGGTGGCGGGGTTCAACTCCTCGGCCGGGGGCGTCGCGACCGCGACGTGTTCGACGCCCGC
>PXSU01000167.1 GCA_003022745.1 Halobacteriales archaeon SW_9_67_25 | reverse complement strand
TGGTCGGAGCTAATGAAGATGGGGATGAGTTCCTCCCGGGCCTCCAAGACGACGACGGGCGCACCGGGACCCTCGTCGCTGACGCCGACACCGACACCTTCGACTGTTGCCTCGTGTTCCATGGCCACGGGTAGGGGCGCGGGGATGAAAAGACTGTCCGCGAGGGTAGCCGTCGCGTAGTGGAACGACGACAGTACCGTTCACCGAAGGGAGAGAGCTAATTGCACGCCCTCCCTAATGGACCCCATGACACTAACCCACGACGGCCTCACGGTAGAGTGGCTAGGATACGCGACCATCCGCGTCGAGGGCGCGGACACCGTCGTCTACGTCGACCCCGGCCGGTACGGCGTCCTCACGGGCGAGTGGACACCGCCCACCAAGGTAGCACGCCGGGCACACCCGCCGGCCCGGGACTACCGCGTCGAAGACGGCGACGTCGTGTTCGTCACCCACCGCCACCACTACGACCCCGACGGGATAGAGCGGGTGGCCAGCACGGACGCCACCGTCGTCGTCTTCGAGGGCATCGACGTCAGCGGGACCGACCGGACCGACACCCGGCCGGCCGAGTTGCCCTACGAGGTCCGGACGGTCGGGATGGAAGACGAGGGCGTCGTCGACGGCGTTCCGTTCTGGACGGTCCCGGCCTACAACCACCCCGACGGCCCGCACACCCGACCGGACGGGTCGCCGGTCCACCCCGAGGGCTTTGGCTGTGGGTACCTGCTGGCCGTCGACGGGACGCGAGTCTTCTACCCCGGCGACTCTGACGTCCTCGCGGGCCACGCCGAACTCGACGTCTCCCTGTTCCTGCCCTCCATCGACGACACCTTCTCGATGGGTGGCGAGGCGGCGGTCGAGCTGGCTGCCGAGACGGAGCCCGACCTCGTGTGCCCGGTCCACTACAACACTTTCGAGGCGTTGCAGGCGGACTCGGGAGCATTCGCCGCGGCAGTGGCCCGGCGGGGCGTGCCGGTGGTGCTGGACGAGCGGGAGTGATGCTCACAGCACGCCCATCTCGTCGAGTCGCTCGGGCAGGTAGGTGTCGGTCACGAAATCGAGCCCCCGGGAGGCCAGCGACTGCTGTTCGGATTTTTTCTCGATGTCGAGCTGGAGTTCGATCTGTTCCTCCCAGAAGTCGGTCTGGAAGCGCGGATCCTCCAGTTCCGACTCCAGGGCGTTGATATCGGAGTCCGACAGCGGGTCCGTGGGGAGGTCGTACTCGACGATGTCCTCGGGGCGGATACCGACGAAGTCCGCCTCCGGGGTCGCGAGGTACTGCGAGAGGTGGGCGCTCTTGATCGAACCGTAGGCGACCGAGCCGTAGATGCGGTACGACCAGGGGTCGCCGTCGGTGAACACGACCACGGGCAAATCGAGTTCGTCGTGCAGGCGCCTGGTGAGCCGGCGGGTCGCGCGTGCGGGCTGGCCCTTCAGGTGGACGACCAGCGCGTCCATCTCCTCGTCGAAACCGTTCTCGACGAGCCTGTCGCGCATGCCGCCGGTCTCGACACAGAGGACGAACGCGGCATCGTTGTCCAGGAACTCGATGGTGTCGGGGTTGTTTGGGATCTGGTAGCCGCCCTCGCCGACGTCTTTCTGGCAGTGGATCTCCCGCTCGCCCCGGCGGGTCTGCTCGCGCAAGAGTAAGGGCCCCATCACGGTCGCGCCGGACTCCTCGGGGCGCATGTGGAAGTCCTCGCGGGTCACACCCGAGACGATTTCGAGGTCCTCAATCAAGTCGTTCGACTCGTCCTGGCTGGAGAACTGTGCCTCGTCTACGTCCCACGACTCCGAGAGGTAGTACAGCTCCCGTAGCGTCGAGGAACGACCCTCCTCGAGTTGGCGGGACAGGAAGTCGATGGTGTAGACCGCCTTCAGGAGCTTCTGGGCGCCACGGACGCTGTTGGCGCTCCTGGTCGAGGTGCGGTCGCCGTAGACCCAGACCTTCTCGGCCTCGTCGTACTCGATGTTCGATTTGGTCCGCGTGGGCATCTCCATGCTGGGGACGTCCCCGCCGGCGAACCGGTCGTAGAACTGTGCCGCCAGGTCGATGAGCCGCTCGCGTGCCCGTGCCTCGGGGCTCGCGTCGGCGCCGGTGGTGTCTGTGTCACTCATCGGTCGCTCACCGTCAGTTTCTCCTCCTCGACCCCATCCACCGACACCGAGACGTCCGCGTCGGCCGGCAGGCGATACTCCAGGGTGGCGTCCTCGCCGCTGCCCACCGTCGGCGACCACTTGAGGAAGTACTCGCCGTCCATCTCGACGACGTTCGCGCCGTCTGCGTCGGCCCCGTCGACGTCTCTAGGTTCGGCCGTGGCGATTGCTGTCACCTCCAGGTCGGCGTTCGCCCCTGCGTTGTTCTCGACGGTCAGCCGGGCGGTCCCGTCGTCTCGGTCGTGATCGACGAGGACGTTGTTCATGATGCGGGCCATCGTGTCGTCGATGTCCAGCCGTTCGCGGCCGGTGACCGCGGCCAGTTTCTCGGCCATCTCCGGGAGGATGGTCCCGAGTTTGCTCTGTTTCTCGCGGCGCTGTTGCATCGAGCGCCGTTTGTTGAGGTACGATTTGAGTTCGCGGGCCGCCTCGCGGATGGCGAGTTCGATCTCGTGCTCTATTTCGGGGACGTTCGCGACGGCGTCCTTCGATTCGCTGGTGAATGGCACGTTCGTCGAGGCGACGTGGACCATCACCACACCGGGCCCGTTGGGGATGCCCGACCCGCCGGGCTGGTCTAACCCGTAGTTGCGCCAGTTGATGGACTTGACGACGTCCGTCGTGGCACAGGCGCCACGCTGGTAGACCAGCGGGACCCGGTTGGCAAAGCGCAGGACGTCCACGCTCCCGTTGTCGGGCAGGTCGCCGCCGTAGGCGATGCCCGCCTCGACGATGAAGGGGTCGCCGCCGTGGACCGACGCGTCGCGGGTCGCCGCCGCGTAGAAGTCCGCGTCGTACTCCTTGCGCAGGCCGGCCTCGACCAGGTCCGCCGTGATGGGCGCCAGACAGCCAGTCGGCGGCGCGATGATATCCGTCTCGCGCATCGCCTCCAGGAGGTCAGCCGCCGTGTCCCGGTCGTTGGCCACGGCGTGAATCCGCGGCGGGTCGTCGGGGACGCGTCCGGCCGTCTCCCAGAGGGCGTCCGTGATCTTCCCGCTGGCAGTCTCACCTACCGTGGCGTCGTCGCGCTCCTCGGTCATGTCGGCCGCGCGGTCGACGTACTCCCTGAGGTCCGGCCGGGTCACCCGGTGGCGCCCGTCCTCGAACTTCGCGGCGATCCGCTCGGCCAGGGCCTGCACAACGGCGTCGTCCTTGCGGTCCGTCGTCGCGTCGTCGACCAGCGCGTAGACGTCCGCGACCTGCTCTGCGGTCACGGTCTCCCAGACCGCCGCGACAGCGTTCTCCCGGACCGTGTCCCCGAAGGTGGTGTCGTAGGCCTCCTCGATGGCCGCGGCCACGTCGTCGACGATTGCGACGATCTCGTGGTGAGCCACGCGTTCCTCGCTCTCGACGCGGTCTGCCACCCGCCCGGCGAAGTCGGCGGTCGCCTCCTTGCCCTTGTTCGCGACCGCCTCCTCCACGACCATCTCCACACCGACGTCTTCGTGTTTCAGCGGGGGCCGCCAGGCTATCCCCCGGCCGAAGTACCGGTCCCGAAAGTTGTCGATGACCTTCTCGGCGGTGGTCCCGCCGACGCGTGTGAACTCGCCCTGGAGGAAGCCCGAAATCGAGTACGAATCCGTCGACTCGGCCATCTTGATGAGCGTCCCGAGTTCGACGCCGTGGGGGTGGGGCCGGATCTCTTCTGTCTCCTCGGGGAGCTGGTCGGTCGCCCGCTCGTATTTGAAGTGGGCATCGGGCTCGCGCATCTCGATGCGGGCATGGGGGTTGACGACGGCGGTGTGTTTGACGTAGTCATGGAGTTGCCGCCGGGCGCGCATGTTGGCCTCCATCTCCAGTTCGATGCGGGTCCCGTGCGGGCGGTCCCAGGCCGTCGTCGACTCCTCGCTTATTTCGGGTTCGTTCGTGTCCGTATCCACGATGAGTTCGAAGTACTGTGCCCGGGCACCGCCCCTCGTTCGGGACGTAATCTTCGCCGGTTTGCCCGACGTTAATTGCGAGTAGAGAACGGCTGCAGAAATCCCGATACCCTGCTGGCCGCGGCTATTTTTGACTGCCAGTGCGCCCTGGTTTGCTACAATAAAGTTTTCATCGGCTCCTGTGGCACCAGGGACGGAGATATCGTACACGTACTCCGGTGGGTCTGTCTTCTCGACCTCTTTGACAGGAAGGAGACACATGTCGGTCTCGGTGAACCCCTGCAAATTCTGAACGGCATCCCAGAGTTCCTCGAGTTTCTCAGTGGGGCGATGGTCCGCATCCAGCAGTCCTTTCTGTTTTAGATCGTGAACGTATCTGGGTTTCTCGACGTATTCTCTATCCAGCGCATCCTCGATCAACGACTGATAGACTGCTGCGTGTTCGATGGAGCAGCCGATTCCGAGACCCATCAACAATCCCGGGATCGAGTCGGGAACCGTCGTGTGATCGACGTGGTCGACTTGGAGGTCGTCGAGTAGCGCCGTCGGGACCCGCTTGTGTCCCTGTTCCCCGGTCGCAGTTGTCTCACTAAACTCGTCAGCGAGATTGACGTCAGCCCCGTAGACCTTGGTTCGGTACGCCGTCGACGGGTTGTCGGCGTATCCCCCCCCGTCGTGGGTCTCGGTGCTTGCAAGAACACCGTGCGTGTTCCACAGCACCGATAACTGGCGTGCCAACGTCTCGCTCGTCGTTGTATGTGAGAGTTCGTTGCTCGGATGTGAATCGGACCCATCACCCTGGTAGAGTGCAGCGATGAACTGCTCGTGATAGTCCTGTGGAACGCCGAAAACGAAATCGGGGATTCGCTTCGTCTGGGCGCTGTCACCACAGGCGTTTTTGAGAAAGAGAGCGATCGGAGAACCGAATCCCTTGACTCGCGTCGAATTCCTGTCGTGCTCAACCGTCGTCGTGTCGCCACTGATTCCCGCGAGTGCTCGCTCTGTCGTCTGTATCAGCTCGCCTTCGTGCGATCCGAACGTGAAACCGACTTGTCGGGGCTCAGCGTGTCCTTCGGCAATATAGTATCCAAGGAGTTGCATCAGTTCCTCGGAGACTGGTAGACTGACCGGGACCGACGTCTCGTCACCGCCGACCTGGTAGGTTTTGAACTGACAGTCTTGGCGTGCAGCCTTTTGCTCCCAGCCCAACTCAAGTACAGTTTCGGCCGGCAGATACCCCTTATCCAAATAGTTCGTTTCGAGGCTGTCTTTCAGGATGTCGACGCCGTCGTATCGATAGTACGTCCGCTTGCGTGGACTCTCCTCGGACGGTTTCTTCCGGATTCGCTCGCCAGTTTTTAGCTCTTCGAGCGTCTTCTGGTTGAAGCCGTAGACGTACACGCGCCGGTCGTCAAGTTGCTCACGCTCGAGATAGTCAAGCAAATTCACCTGTTCGACCGTTTCCTCGAAGGTTGGCAACTTCTGAGGGGCGAGAATCGTATCACCCGGTTTGAGTTCGCCTGCTTTCACCTCTTTCGTGTCGCCATCGCTCGTGACCGAGAACAGGCTGTGATTGCCGGTCACTTCGACGCTCCGTCCTTTCTCTGTCCGTATTGCGTACGTTTGTTCGTCGGTTTCGTGTCGGATGGCGTGTGTCACCGGTTGCCATGTCATCTCGTGTGTTTGCCGATTGAACGACAGCACTTCGATGTCCTCGGGGATCGGACGTGTCGCTTCGCTATCTTGCGGAAGGTATGCGCCACAAAGGACACCGATGGGGATGAACTCCATCTGTCCATCCCGACGCACCAGAACACGCTGATCCGGCGTTAACGACTGTTCACGTTTGTGGAATCGAGAGCCGTACAGCAGTTTCCCGAACACTTTCGGGACCTGCTCTTTCGTTATTCCGGGTCCGTTATCCTCTATTACCAGCCGATAGTAGTCGCGTTCTTCCTGTATTTTTATGTATATATCCGGTAAAATATCGGCTTCCTCACACGCATCCAGGGAGTTGTCCACACCCTCCTTGACCGCAGTGACGAGCGCCCGGGCCTCGGAGTCGAACCCGAGCATGTGCTTGTTCTTCTCGAAGAACTCCGCGATGGAGATGGCGCGCTGGCTCTCGGCCAGCTCCTCGGCGATCCCCTCCTCGGCGCCGAGGCGCGACTGGTAGGAGGTCATGTGCCCACTTCCGCACCCAGGTTTAAATGTCGTACGCTACCGCGGTGAAAGTGTTGGCGAGCGCGGGGAGGAGCCGAATCCGAACCGTTAGGCCCGGGGCCCACGACGCGACGGCTATGGACATCTACTTCGCTGGCTCCATCCGTGGGGGTCGCTCGGACGTCGACCTGTACGCCCAAATTATCGACTTGCTCGAGAGACACGGCGAGGTCCTCACGGAACACGTCGCGGAGCCGGACCTCGAAACCCAGGAGGCGGACGTGTCCGACGAGGAGATACACGACCGGGACCTGGCCTGGCTCCGCCGGGCCGACGCGGTGGTCGCCGAGGTGACGGTCCCGAGCCTCGGCGTGGGCTACGAACTCGGCAGGGCGGTCGCCTGGGAGAAGCCGATCCTGTGTCTCTACCGACCTGCGGCGGAGCAGGATCTCTCGGCGATGGTACGGGGATGCGACACACTGACCGTAGCGGAGTACGACGGGCTCTCGTCACTCGAGTCCGTTCTCGGGTCGTTTCTCGACGACTGTCGACGGTAGCGGCAACGAGACGCGCTCGCGCGTGCGTGGCCTTTAAGAAATAGGGGCTACTAGTATGTGCAAGGTTTTCATGTCCGAGAAGAGTGAGTACGGCGCAGGTCAGATACAGGTACTCGAAGGCTTGGAGGCGGTCCGCAAGCGGCCGGCGATGTACGTCGGTTCGACCGACGCGCGCGGATTGCACCACCTCGTCTACGAGGTCGTCGACAACGCCATCGACGAGGCGCTGGCGGGCTACTGTGACACCATCTCGGTGACCATCCACGAGGACGACTCCGTCTCGGTTTCCGACGACGGCCGGGGCATCCCGGTCGACACCCACGCCGAACACGACCGGCCGGCCGTCGAGGTCATCATGACCGTCCTGCACGCAGGAGGAAAATTCGACAACAAGTCCTACCAAGTCTCGGGGGGACTCCACGGGGTCGGTGTCTCCGTGGTGAACGCGCTCTCGAAGTGGCTCGAAGTAGAGGTCAAGCGCGACGGCGCTGTCTGGCGCCAGCGGTTCGACCACGGCCAGCCCGAGTGCGAACTCGAACGGATCCGCGAGCTGCGGCCCGAGGAGGGGACGGGCACGACGGTGCGCTTCTGGCCCGACGACGACATCTTCGAGACGACGGACTTCACCGTCTCGACGCTTCAGTCCCGGCTCCGCGAACTCGCGTTCCTCAACTCCGGGGTCGAGATCACTCTCGGCGACGAGCGCGACGGCACGTCGACCACGTTCAGGTACGACGGGGGTATCCGGGAGTTCGTCACCTATCTGAACGAGACGAAGACCCACCTCCACGAGGATATCATCTACTTCGAGGACGAGGCCGAGATCGCCGAGGGACTCGTCCAGGTCGAGGTGGCGATGCAGGCGACCGACGAACTCCAGGGCTCGTTGCACGCCTTCGCCAACAACATCAACACCCGCGAGGGCGGCACCCACATGACCGGCTTCAAGACCGCCCTTACCCGCGTCGTCAACGACTACGCGGGGGAGAACGGCCTCCTGCGGGATTTGGACGACACGCTCAAGGGCGAGGACATCCGCGAGGGGCTGACCGCTGTGCTCTCCATCAAACACCCCGACCCGCAGTTCGAGGGCCAGACCAAGACCAAACTCGGCAACAGCGAGGTCCGGGGCATCGTCGAGTCGGCGGTCCACACCCATCTGGGCACCTACTTCGAGGAACACCCCGACACCGCCGAAGTCATCGTCTCGAAGGCCGTCGAGGCGGCGAAGGCCCGCAAGGCCGCCAAAAAAGCCGAGGAGCTGACCCGACGCAAATCCGCCCTGGAGACGACAGCCCTGCCCGGGAAACTGGCCGACTGCCAGACGCGGGACCCCTCCGAGGCGGAACTGTTCGTGGTGGAGGGCGACAGCGCCGGGGGTTGTTTTACTGGTGACACCGAAATCTCACTTGCGTCGGGCCGATCAATCACGTTCGAAGAACTCGTTGCGGAACACGAGTCCGGGGAAACACATTACTGCTATACAGTCAACGAGGAAGGGAAAATCGCACTCGAACAGATTCATCACCCGCGCCTCACAAAAGAGGACGCCGAACTGGTCGAAGTGACACTTGACAACGGCGAGTCGATCAGATGTACTCCGGATCATGAATTCATGCTCCGGGGTGGGACTTACTGTGAGGCTCAGAATCTTGAGAGTGGACAGTCGCTCATGCCATTATATCGAAAGCAGTCTGACACTGCGGAAGATGGAATCACTATAGACGGCTACGAGATGGTCAAGCAGCCGTTCATGAGTGACTTTTGGAGATTCACACATCTATTGGCTGATAAATACAATCTACAACGTGGACGATACTCGGCGGACGCTGGTGACCACAAACACCACGTGGATTTCGACAAACAAAATAACCGACCAGATAATATCGAACGACTCTCGAAAGAGGAGCATCTAGAACTACACCGAGAACACGCTGAAGAGACGCTGCACAACGACGACGTTCAAGAAAAACTTCGGGAACTCAGACAGTCCCAAGAGTTCCGAGAGATGATGAGCGACCGAATGCAAGAGGATGAAACAGTTGCGCTCCTCAGACAACAGGCCAAAGAACAGTGGACGGATGAATTCCGAGAGCGTCGGATGGAATCGTATAATCAGACGTACTACGAACACACTACTCCCTTTATGCAGCAGGTCCTGGAAGAAGATGGAGATCTAGAAAACTATAAAGAGAAACGGCAGGCAGAGAGTAATCCGAACATCCTTCGAAAAGATACGACGATAGAGAAGTTTTTCGAGAATGAATCGGAACTTCTTGAGGCAGTTCAGTCTCACAACCACACAGTCGAATCAGTCGAAAAGTTGGATGAGCGAGCCGACGTGTATGATCTCGAAGTGCCAGGAACCCATAACTTCGCACTGGAAGCAGGAGTATTCGTTCACAATAGCGCCAAACAAGGACGCAACCCCGATTTCCAGGCTATCCTTCCGATTCGCGGAAAAATACTGAACGTCGAGAAACACCGTCTCGACCGCATCCTCGAGAACAACGAAATCCGCAATCTCGTCACCGCCCTCGGGACGAGCATCGGCGACGAGTTCGACATCGAAAACCTCAGATATGATACAATTCTGCTCATGGTCGATGCGGACGTCGACGGAGCCCATATCAGGACGCTCCTGTTGACCTTCTTCTACCGGCACATGCGGCCGTTGCTGGAGCGCGGTCATGTCTACGCGACGCGGCCGCCGCTGTATCGCATCCGGTATCGCGGCGAAACCTACGACGCGATGACCGACGAGGAACGGGACCGCATCGTCGCGGAGAAGTGTGACGGCAGTCCCGACCAGGTCCAGCGGTTCAAGGGGCTGGGCGAGATGAACCCCGAACAGCTCTGGGAGACGACGATGAACCCCGAGACGCGGTATCTGAAACGGATTACCATCGAGGACGCCGCCGCGGCGGACAAGATGTTCTCGGTGCTGATGGGGGATGCCGTCGAGCCACGCAAGGAGTTCATCAAGGAGCACGCCCCCGAGGCGGAGTGGGTCGACATATGAGCTCTGACATCCCCGGACCCGAGGACGTCGAGGCGCCGGCGGCAAACGTCGAGCACGTCCGCGTCGAGGACGAGATGGAGCAAAGCTACATCGACTACGCGATGAGTGTCATCGCCGGGCGCGCGCTGCCGGACGCCCGGGACGGTCTCAAGCCAGTCCACCGGCGCATCCTCTATGCGCTGTCCGAGATGGGCGTCACAAGCGGCTCGGCCCACCGCAAGTCCTCCTCTATCGTCGGCGAGACGATGGGTGACTACCACCCACACGGCGACTCCGCGATCTACGACACGCTGGTGCGGATGGCCCAGGACTTCTCGATGCGCTACCCGCTGGTCGACGGACAGGGCAACTTCGGGTCGATGGACGGCGACCCGCCCGCGGCGATGCGCTACACGGAGGTCCGGATGGCACCCATCGCCGAGGAACTGCTGGAGGACATCGAGAAAGACACTGTCGACTTCAATTCCAACTACGACGACCGCCTGACCGAACCCGAGGTCCTCCCGGCGAAACTACCGAACCTCCTGCTCAATGGCGCCTCGGGCATCGCCGTCGGGATGAGCACGAACATCCCGCCGCACAACCTCCGGGAGGTCGTCGAGGCGACGGTCCACCGCATCGACAACCCCGGCTGTGGTGTCGAGGACCTCATCGACACCCGCGAGTACGACGACGAGGGGGCCCTCGTTCGCGGGTCCGACGGCCCCATCACGGGCCCGGACTTCCCGACCGGCGCGCGGATCGTCGGCCGCGAGGCAGTCCACTCCGCCTACGCGACTGGACGGGGACGTCTCCGGGTGCGGGCCGCCTACGACGTCCACCGCGAGTCCTCCGACCGGGACCGCATCGTTATCCACGAACTCCCGTTCCAGGAGAACAAGGCCCGTCTCGTCGAGCGCGTCGCCGAGGACGTCAGCGAGGGGGCTATCGAGGGCGTCTCGGATTTGCGCGACGAGTCCGACCGCGACGGCGTCCGGATCGTGATCGACCTGAAGCGCGGCGCGAACGTCGACGTCGTCGAGAATCAGTTGCTCGAGAGCCACCTGGAGACAACCTTCGGGGTCATCAACCTCGCGCTGGTCGACGGACAACCCCGCGTACTGACGCTCGCGGAGACGCTCGACCACTACATCGACCACCGCAAGGAGGTCGTCCGGCGCCGCTCCGAGCACGACCTCCAGGAGGCCGAGGACCGCGCCCACATCCTCGAGGGACGACTGCGGGCCCTGGAGAACGTCGACGCCGTCGTCGAGTCCATCCGGGAGTGTGCCGACCGCCAGGCGGCCATCGAACACCTCCAGTCGGACTTCGAACTCTCCGAACCACAGGCCGAACACATCGTCCGGATGCAACTGGGCTCGCTGACCTCGATGGAGGCCGCGGACGTCCGCGAGGAGTACGAGGACGTCCAGGAGACCATCGCGTACCTCCGGTCGGTGCTGGACGACGAGGAGAAACTGCTCGGGGTCATCAAAGACGAGTTGCGAGACATCGTCGAGGAGTACGGCGACGAGCGCCGGACCGACATCGTCGAATCCGACGGCGAGGTCACCCACGAGGACCTCATCGCCGAACGGGACTGCCTGGTCGTCGTCACCGAGGACGACTACATCAAGCGGATGCCCGCGAGCGAGTTCGACCCCCAGCACCGCGGCGGGAAGGGCATCATCGGCGCCGACCCCAAGGAGGGCGACCGCGTCTCGAAGGTGTTCCGGGCGAACACCCACGACTACCTGCTCTGTTTCACCAACCGGGGCCAGGTCTACCGGCTGAAGATCTACGAGGTGCCCGAGATGGGCCGGACGGCCCGCGGGAAGTCGGCAGTGAATCTCATCGACCTGGACGACGGCGAGGAGATCACCGCCGTAGTCAACACCGTCGACTTCGAGGCCGACGAGTGTATCACGATGGCCACCCGCCGGGGCTACGTCAAGCGGACCTGCTGTGCGGACTTCGAGAACATCCTCTCGACGGGCATCATCGCCGCGAAGTTAGACGAGGGCGACGAACTCGTCGACGTCGAGGTAACAGACGGCACACGGGACATCGTGGTCGCCACCGAACAGGGGATGACGATCCGGTTCGACGAGAGCGAGGTCCGCCAGATGGGCCGGACGGCACGCGGCGTGCGCGGCATCGACCTCGGGGGCGAGGACCGCGTGGCGGGGCTGGTCGCGACCGACGACGCCGACGACCGGGCCCTGCTGACGGTTACCCGGAGCGGCTACGGGAAACGGACGCCGCTCGCGGAGTATCGCTCCCAGTCACGGTACGGCAAGGGGCTGATCGACATCAAGACGAACGAACGTAACGGCCCCGTCACGACGGTCAAGGCCGTCCGCGAGGACGACGACATCGTGCTGATGAGCGACCGGGGCCAGATCATGCGGTGTCCCGTCGCCGACATCTCGACGGTCGGCCGGAACACCATGGGCGTCACCGTGATGGACGTCGAGACTGGTGACGGCGTCGCGAGCGCGACCGTCGTGCCCGGCGAGGGGGAGGAGGTCCCAGAGGGCGACGAGACGGACGCGACACCCGACTAGAGGATCCGTTTTCCGAGCGCGCTCGCAGCGAGTTCGACCGCGAGTTCGGCCGTGCGGTTGTGCTGGTCGAGGATCGGGTTGACCTCGACCAGTTCCAGGGCCGCGAGCGCGTCGCCGGCCTGCCGGTGGACCAGTTCGAGCGCAGCGTGTGCCTCGCGGTAGGAGACTCCACCCCGCACGGGGGTCCCGACACCCGGTGCCTCGCCGGGGTCCAGCCAGTCCAGGTCGAGGCTGACGTGCACCGCCTCGACCCCGTCGGTCGCGCGGTCGAGGGCCTCCTCGACGACGGCCGTGACGCCGCGCCCGTCGATGTCGGTCATCGTGTAGGCCGCGACCGGGGACTCGCGGACCAGTTCACGCTCCCGGTCGTCGAGTGCGCGCAGTCCCACGATGGCGACGTTCTCGGGGTCGACGCCGGCGTCGGCCCAGTCGGTGCCCGCGAATGGGCCCCGACCCAGGATGGCCGCCAGCGCCATCCCGTGGACGTTGCCGCTCGGCGTCGTCGCCGGGGTGTTGAAATCGCCGTGGGCGTCGAACCAGAGGATGCCAACCTCGCTGTCGGCAGCCAGTCCCGCGGCGGTGCCGACGGCGATGGAGTGGTCGCCCCCCAGAACGAGCGGGAACTGGCCGTCCGCGACGGTCCCGGCGACCGCACGGGTGAGGCTCTGGCAGACCTCCCGCGTCTCGTCGATGAACTTCGCGTGGCCACCTGCCGGTTCCCCCGCGTCCGGGTCCCGCTCCTCGGGGCGTGGTACCGTGATGTCCCCGCCGTCGGTACAGGGGAGGTCCAGCGCCTCCAGCTGGTCGGCCAGACCCGCGTACCGTATCGCCGAGGGCCCCATGTCCACGCCACGCCTATGTGCCCCGAGGTCCATCGGGACGCCGATGACGCGCGCTGTCCTGTCCATGCAGCGGCTTCGATGCCGGATACAAAAAGCGCGGCGCCGATAGACACGCCCGGGAGACGCGTTCCGAATCCGAACGTTCACGGCCCGCTCCCCGTATTGTATATACAGGGAGGAGAGCGGGCGACACCGCCGTATCACGACCATGATCAGGTTCCGGACGGTTTCGAGCTGACCAGAGCCCTCGTCGCGGACGTGAACGACACGACGCGAGTGGCACTGCACTACGCGGACGGCAACGAGACCGTCAACGTGCGCGTCCTGCCCGACTTCGACCACGAACTCCAAGGGATGTCCGTCAGCGTGGACGGCCAGCCCGGAACGATCACCCGGGGCCGGGCCACAACGTCGCTCTACTGGGAGTGTGCCGACCGGACCTACTCCGTACACGACGGACTGTCCGCCGAGGAGAAACTGTCTATCGCCGAGTCCATCGAGTGTACCGCGGCCAATGGACAGGAAGAACGGGGAGTGCCCTGACCGCCTGTGCCGGGATGTAGCCCCGGCACGGCGCAGCCTCAATCAGCCAGCGAGCCACGCGGCGGTGCGTAGTCCTCGCGGTCGGCGTGCCGGCGGTCGTCAGGTCGCTCCGGCCGCCTGATGGTCCCGTCGAGGCCGTCTCCGTCGACCTCGATGCTGAGCCGCACCGGCCGGGCGCGGTAGCGAGTCCGGTGGTGGCCGTCGGGGTCGATTGCTGTCTCGCCGTCGACCAGCCCGCTGGCCTCGAGTTCACCGAGACGGCGGTAGACCGTCGCCTCGGAACAGCCACACCGCCGTGCCACTTCGGGTGCCGTCAGCGCACCCCCGTCGAGCGCGTCGAGGATCGACCGAACGTACTCGTCTGCCAATAGTTCGACGATCTCGGTCGGATCGGCCTCGTCCGTCATCACGCTGTTCGTTCCCGCGGGGAACACATCAACAGTGTGAATACTCAAAACCGCGTTTTAGTTATACGGTGCGCAGACGCGGCGGATGCCCTCCTCGAAGTCGACTTCGGGCTCCCAGCCCGTCGCCGCGCGCATCTTCGAGGGGTCGGCACACGTGTCGTGGACGTAGACGTCCTCCGGGATGGGGTTCTCGACGTACTCGGGGGCGACGTCGGTGCCGAGTTCGTCGTTGAGCATCTCGACGACAGTCTCGAACGAGTAGGCATCGCCGGTCCCGAGGTTGTAGACGCCGTCGAGTTCGTGCTCGGCGGCCAGTTCCGTCCCGCGGACGATGTCGGAGACGTGGGTGAAGTCCCGCGTCTGCGTGCCGTCGCCGTAGAGTTTCGGCGACCGGCCGTTGGCGATGTCGTCTGCGAACTGTGCGACGACGTTGGCGTACTCGCCCTTGTGTTCCTCGGCGCCGCCGTAACCCTGGTAGACCGAAAAGAAGCGCAGGCCGGCACATGAGAGCCCGTAGTGGTTGTGGAAGTACTCGGCATACCGTTCCCGTGCCATCTTCGAGGCCTCGTAACCGGTGTTGACGGTGACGGACATGTCCTCGGGGGAGGGTTCGGTCCGCGAGCCGTAAATCGAGGACGTCGAGGCGTAGACGATTGTCTCGCAGCCGTCCTGCCGGGCCTGGTCGACAGTGTTGACAAAGCCCTCGACGTTGACACGCGCCCCAGCGGTGGGACTCTCTTCGTGCATCGCGTACGACGAGCGGGCCGCGAGGTGAAACACGACATCCACGTCGGTCGGGAGGTCGTCATCGAGAACGCTCGCCTCCACGAACTCGACGCCGGGATCAAGGTTCTCGGGAGTTCCCAGATAGCAGTCGTCGACGGCGACGACGTCGTTGTCCGGGGCGAGGTGGTTCGCGAGGTTCGATCCGATAAAACCCGCCCCGCCGGTCACCAGGACGCGTCTGTCTTCCATGGGTGAGCCTCCACCAGCAGTCAATTAGGCCTTGTCATTCGCGACTGGACGCCGGGGCCGCTCCGTCTCCGAGTTCTGTCGGGGGCACCGTCGGCTTTAAGGAAGCCAACTGCGAATGGTAATCTATGTCATCAATCGAGCTGACACCCAGCCAGAAGAACATCCTCCAGGAGCTGGTCAACCTCTACCGCGAGGACGAAACCGCGGTCAAGGGCGAGGAGATCGCCGACCGCGTCGACCGCAATCCGGGGACCATCCGCAACCAGATGCAGAGTCTGAAGGCACTCCAGCTGGTCGAGGGCGTACCGGGGCCGAAAGGTGGCTACAAGCCGACTGCCAACGCCTACGACGCGTTGCAGATCCAGGAGATGGACCAGGCGGCCGACGTCCCCCTCTTTCACAACGGCGAGCAGGTCGAGGAGGCCAACGTCGAGGAGATCGACCTCATCAGCGTCCACCATCCCGAGAACTGCCGGGCCGAGGTCACGCTGCGTGGCACACTCTCGGAGTTCCACGAGGGTGACTCGGTGACCGTCGGCCCGACGCCGCTGTCGAAACTCCAGATCATCGGCACGCTCGAGGGCAAAGACGACACGAGCAACTCTCTCGTTCTGACAATCGACGACATGCGGGCGCCGGTGGACGAGCCCGAGCACTGATAGTGATTGCTGTAGCTTTGTACCGTGCCGACCGCGGTACGTCGTGCGGTCGACCTGGTAACTGACTACAGCAACCACTATGAGCGTCCGCTCGACCCCCGTCGGGTGGTCCCGGTCCGGGGTCGGCGAGACGGATTCGCAGGGTTTGTATCGGCACCCCCCTCACCCCCCGGTATGGCAGAGAACGTCGTCGTTCTGGGTTCGGGATACGCCGGCACGGGTGCGATCAAGGCACTCGAAGCGGCGGGAGACGGTGACGTCGGCCTGACCTGGGTGTCCGACGTCGACCATCACCTCGTGCTCCACGAGTCCCACCGGTGTATCCGTGACCCCGGTGTCCGCGAGAAGGTCGTCATCCCCGTCGAGGAGATCACGTCCCCCGGGACCTCGTTCCGTCAGGGCGAGGTCGTCGATATCGACACCGCGGACCGGACTGTCCACCTCGCTGATGGGACCGTCGAGTACAACTACCTCCTCGTCTGTCTGGGGTCCCGGACCGCATTCTTCGGCATCACCGGCCTGCGCGAGCACGCCCACACCCTGAAGAACATCGATGACGTGCTCGGCATCCACGAGGACGTCGTCTCCCGGACGGCGGAGGCGACGGCGGCCGACCCGGTCCGGGTGGTCGTCGGCGGCGCCGGGCTGTCGGGCATCCAGACGGCCGGCGAACTGGCCGAACTGCGCGACGACCGCGGCCTGCACGTCGAGGTCGTCCTCGTGGAGGGACTCGACCAGATCCTCCCCGGCAGCGACCCGGGGTTGCAGGCTGCGCTGCGCGAGCGCCTCGAACGACGGGACGTGCGGATCCGCACCGGCGAGTTCGTCGGGAAGGTCGATGACGACACGGTCTACCTCGAGGAGAGCATCGAACTCCCGTACGACGTCCTCGTCTGGACGGGCGGGATCACCGGCCGCGAGGCTGTCGCCGACGCCGACATCGGGAAGGACGAGCGCTCGAACCGCATCCACGCCGGCAGGACCTTCCGGACCGACGACGACCGCGTGTTCGCCATCGGAGACTGTGCACTGATCGACCAGCCCGGCAACGACCACGCCCCGCCGACCGCACAGGCCGCCTGGCAGGCAGCAGCGGTCGCCGGGCGGAACGTCGTCCGCGCCGTCCGCGGCCAGCCACTGCGACGGTGGACCTACGACGACAAGGGCACCGTCGTCTCCGTCGGCGAGGCGGCCATCGCCCACGACGTCTCTCTCGCCCCGTTCGTCGACACGTTCGGTGGCTTGCCCGCCCGGACACTGAAGAAAGCCATCGCGGCGCGGTGGATCCGCGACGTCGCCGGCACCGGCCGGGCGCTGCGCGCCTGGTCGGAGATGTGATGGGCGCGATCACCGACCGGGCCCCGGGCGGACTCGTCCCCGCGGCGTGGCTGGTCACGGCCGGCGCCCACGCCGGCGTCGTCTCGACGCGGGCGCTGTTCGTCGCGCTGGTCGTCATGGCCGTCCTGCTTGCGGCCTTCTTCCTGGCGTCGCTGGGCGAGATGACCGGCATCCTGCGCGTCTGGCAGTACGTCATCGTGGCCGGCCTGGCCGTGACCCTTGCCGGCGTCGCCGGGTTCGCGCTCGGCGGAAACTCCCCCCTGCTCGCGGTGTCCCTCTACGGGTGGATGCTCCTGCCAGCCCTGGCGTACGTCCCGACCGGCACGGCACACGCCCGCGCGGCGTTGCGGAACGTCTACCTCGGGGCCGGGACCCTCTCGCTGTTCGGTGCCGGGCTGTACGCACTCGGACACCTCGCGGGCGTCAGCCCGACGGTGACGATGGTCGGCGGCCTGGCACTTGTCGGCGCCGGGCAGACGGCCGGCATCCTCACTGCGGTACGGCAAAACACTGGACAGTGAACCGGGCACTGTCAGGTCGGCTCGTCGACCGACGGGCCACCGCTGGCGGGCTGCTCGCTGTCCCCGGAGTGACCGCCGTCTCCGGATCAACCGTCGTCTGCAGGGTCGTCCTCGGGTGGACGGACCCGGACTGTTTCGATCCGGGTGCCGTCGACGTCCTCGACAGCCATGCGGTAGCCATCGAGCGTGACCTCGTCGTCCGGTTCCGGCCGGCGACCCAGCGCGTCCAGCACGAGTCCGCCGACGGTCCCGTATGCCGCCGCCTCGAAGTCGGTTCCGAGAGCGTCGTTCAGTTCGGGGACAGAGACCGCGCCGTCGGCGACGTAGGAGCCGTCCTCGCGGCCGCGAACCGACGGTTCGAGCGCAGCGTCGTCGAAACCGTCGCGGAGTTCGCCGACGATTACTTCGAGGACGTCCTCGACGGTGGCGATGCCGGCGAGTGTCCCCCACTCGTCGATGACAGCCGCAATCTGGCGTTGCTGTGACTGGAACTGCGCGAGCAGGTCGTCCACACGGGTGGTCTCGGGCACCCTCGGCAGGTCCCGCGCCAGTGACCGTGCTGTGACAGCCTCGCCGTCGGCCCCGCCGGCCTGCAGGACGTCCTTGACGTCGACATAGCCCACGGGCCGGTCGTCCGCGTCCGGGTCCACGACGGGGTAGCGGGTGTGGCCGTGTTCCCGGACGGTCGCGCGCAGTACGTCGAGGTCGGCGTCGGCCGGGACCGACACCACGTCGGGCCGGGGAACCATCACGTCCCGTGCGACGATGTCGTCGAGGTCGAACACCCGCTCTATCATGTCGACCTCGCTGGCGTCGACGTGTCCTTCATCACTCGCGCGGCTCAGGACCATCCGTATCTCCCGCTCCGAGAGCGCCTCCTCGGATTCGGAGGCCGGCGGCACGCCGAGCAGGCTCGTAAACCGGTTTGCAGTCCCGTTGAACACGACCAGCCCCGGCAAGAAGAGGTAGTAGAACAGCTTCATCGGAGGTGCCACCAGCACGCCGAGACGTTCGGCGCGCGCGATGGCGACGGTCTTGGGTGCGAGTTCGCCAAAGACCACGTGCAGGAACGTGACGACGCCGAACCCGATGGCGACCGCGATCAGGTGCAGCGTGCCGGCGGGGAGGACCGGCGCGAGCACGGGCTCGATCAGCGCCGCGACGGCTGGCTCGCCGATCCAGCCCAGTCCCAGCGAGGCGATGGTGATGCCCAGTTGCGTCGCCGCGAGGTAGTCGTCGAGATTGTCCAGCGCCGTCCGGAGGGCGCGGGCGCCGGGTCTGCCCCGTTCGACCATCTGGTCGACCGATGTCGACCGCACGCGGACGAGTGCGAACTCGGAGGCGACGAAAAACCCGTTGAGTGCGACCAGAAACAGCGCCGCGAGCAACCGGCCCGCCGAGAGCAGGAGGTCCGCCATCAGAGTCCCAGCCCGGCGTGCCAGGCGTCGGCGCCCGAATCGGCAACCCGTTCGTCCATCGCGGCGAGTTTCGAGACTGCCAGACTCGCAGTGCGGGCCGCGCGGCGCTCGCCGACGACATCGAACTCGCCGGTCGTGCGGTCGGCGTAGACCGTACAGACCGCGCCCGCCCGCAGCCCGTAGACGTTCGCCAGCGTCAGGATGGCGCTTGCCTCCATCTCGAAGTTCAGCACGCCCGCCCGCCGGAGTTCCGCGATGCGTTCCTCGCTGTCGCGGGCCTCGAACCCGCCGAAACCGGGGCGGCTCTGACCGGCGTAGAACGAATCCGTCGAGGCCGTCAGTCCCACGTGGTAGTCGTAGTCCAACTCCTCGGCGGCGGCTGCCAGCGCCGCGACGACCGCGTGGTCCGCGACCGCCGGGTAGTCCTCGCGGACGTACTCTGAACTGGTGCCCTCCTGGCGGACGCCGCCCGAGGTGATGACGAGGTCGCCGACGTCCGTCTCGGGCTGGATGGCGCCACAGGAGCCGACCCGGAGGAAGGTATCCGCGCCGACGCGGGCCAGCTCCTCGACGGCGATGGCCGCGGAGGGCGACCCGATGCCCGTCGAGGTGACGGAGAGGGCCGTCCCGTCGTAGGTGCCGGTGGCGGTCCGGTACTCGCGGTGTTCGGCCACGACTTCGCCGTCGTCCCAGACGTCGAGAACCTTCCCGACGCGCTCGGGGTCGCCCGGCAGGAGGACGCTGTCGGCGACGTCGCCCTCGGCCACTTCGAGGTGGTACTGGACGTCCTCGCGGGGGTCCTCGTCGGGACTCACGGCTCGACCCCCAGGTGGCCGGCACCGATGGTTTCGGGGAGCAACTCGCCCAGCCGGTGGGTCGTCACGCCGGCGGCCGAGACGTCCTCGCCGTCGCCCGCGTCACAGTAGACGGAGAAGTGGGCGTCACAGAACTCCGCGAGCGTCTGCCGGCACATCCCGCAGGGGGTGACGCCGTCGCGCGCGGCGGAGCTGACGGCGATGGCCTCGAACGTCCGTGTACCGTCGGCGAGGGCGCTTCCGAGGGCGACCTCCTCGGCGTGGAGGCTGTTCGAGTAGTTTGCGTTCTCGACGTTGCAGCCGGTGTAGACGGTCCCGTCTGCGGCCAGGAGCGCCGCGCCGACACGGTACTCCGAGTAGGGGGCGTACGCCGCGTCGAGCGCGCCGCGGGCTGCCGAGACGAGTTTCTCCGCGTCCATGCTCCCATCTCGGCCGGCCCCGGCAAAAAACCGCCGCCAGGTCTGTCTCCGCGATGCCGTCACCTCCTCCCGCCGACCGTGGCAATCAAGCACACCCGGGCCCTATGGGCGGGTGTGACTCCCGGACGTCTCGGCCGGCTGGCGCCCCCGCCGGCACTGGTCGACTGGACAATCCTCCTGCTGGTCACACTGGAGGTCTGTTCGGGCCTCATCTCGCTGACTGCCGGGACTCCCGACTGGGGGTGGCTGTTCGTACTCCACTCGGTCGGCGGCATGACGCTCGTCGTCTCCCTGTTCTGGAAGTTCCGCCGGGTTCGCCGGCGCGTCACCGACCGCTCGTTGTGGGACGGCGCGACCCCGATTTCGCTCGCGCTTGCGACGCTCGCTCTGTCGGCGCTCGTCACCGGACTGGTCTGGAGCACCCTCGGCGTGGTCCGGATCGGCCCCTGGACGCTGCTGACCGGACACATGCTCCTCGGACTGGCGGTGGTGCCGGTCCTGGTGTGGCACCTGCGCCACCGCTTTCGGCTGCCGACCGCGAGCGGGTCCGAGCGGCGCCGGGAGACGCTCCGCTTCGTGGCCCTGGGAGTCACCGGCGTGGTGGTCTGGCGGCTCGCGGAGGCGGGGGCCACGCTGGCCGGACTCGCGGGGGCCGACCGCCGGTTCACCGGGTCGTCCGACGCCGCCGGCGATGTCGGCAACGACTACCCTGTGACAATGTGGCTGGCCGACGACCCCGACCCCGTCGACGTCTCCTCGTGGACGCTGCAGGTTTCGGGTGAAGTCGAGACCGAACTGGCGCTGGGGTACGGCGACTTCGCGGGCACGGACGGTGGCCCGGACGCGAGCGAACGGGCGGTACTCGACTGCACGAGCGGGTGGTACGCCGACCGCGAGTGGGCGGGCGTCCGGGTCGGTGACCTGCTGGACGCGGCCGGGACGACCGCCGAGGCGCGCTGGGTCCGCTTCCGGTCGGCGACCGGCTACCGGTGGTCGTTGCCTGTCGAGGAAGCGGGCGACGCGCTGCTGGCTACCCACGTCGGGGGCGAACCGCTCTCGCACGGCCACGGCGCGCCACTGCGCCTTGTCGCGCCCGGTCGACGGGGCTTCCAGTGGGTCAAGTGGGTCGACCGCGTCGAAGTCCACCGGACCCGTGACCTCTCGCAGTGGATCGCCATCTTCACGAGTGGCCTCTGACAGCGGTCACCGGCCCTGTCTGAGTTCCTCGATGAGGCGGTCGATTGTCTCCTGCTGGTCGCGGAGCAGCTGGTTCTGTTTCTTGACGGCAGTCGTCAGCGTCGAGAGCTGGTTCTTCATCGCCTCGACCTCCTCGGGGTCGACGGCCGATTCCTTGGACTGCCACTCCGCGGACGCCCGGGGCCGGGAGGGCGTGGTTTCGCCGGTGGGTTCGTCAGACGCGGACTCGCTCTGCGTCCCGGCGTCCGCGGCGTCCGCACGGTCGCCGGGATCGGCTTCGGCTTCGTCGTCCCGGGTGCCAGCGGTGTCGCTGGAACCCTCGGACGGGGACGATCCCTCGCCCACAGTTCCGGTCGCACTCAGCGGGTCCTCGGGGGGTGTCTCGCTTTCCTCGTCCCCGCCGACGAGCGGCGAGATACCGTCGTCGAGCGACAGCGACGACCCGGCGTCGTCGGTGGCTGAGGCCCCCGAGGGGTCCGTGTCCTCAACGCCGACTTTCGCGTTGAGTGCGGCCAGGGAGTCCACGTCGTGGTAGGCAAACAGGGCCTGCTTGAGCGACCGCTCGACGACCCGGGTCTGTTCGCTGGGCGCCTTGATGCGCTGTGGCCGCCCGTCGACAGAGAGCACGACCTGGGTGGCGACGCTCCCCTCCTCGAAGGACAGTCCCGTCACGTCCCCGTACGGGAACTCCTCGAAGTCGTCGTCCCAGACTGGTGCGCCCACGTGCTTGACGAGGCGGTGGGAGGTGACCACGAGTGTGAGTTCGCTGAAGCTGAACACCTCGCTGATCGACTCTCCGTCGACGATGACGCCGGCGAGGTGGAGGATGCCACCGAGCAGGAGTTTTCGGACGGTGTCGGCCCGGTCGGCCGCGACTGTAAACGAGTCGGTGTCCCCGACGTACTCGAAGACGAACTTCGTCTTGCGACGGCCCACCGAGATGTCGAACCGCTCGACGTCGTGCGAGTAAGCCGTCACCGACTCGTCGCTGAGCAGTCCCTCGCCGCGGTAGACGAACGTCCGGCTCGGCGTCACGCAGACGACGTCCTCGTCGCCCAGCGAGACCGTCGCCTCGACGGATTCCTCCCCGAGCCGTTCCCTGACCAGCTGCGGAACGTCCATGCAGGGAGTGTTCCCGGCCGATAGTATAAAACCGCGGGTACCTCCGGGCCCTGCGCCGCCCCCTCGACATGTTTTTACGACGCTGTGCAAATGCCACCCACAATGGGTGACGGGCTGTCGGGAGTCGGGCGACTCTTCTGGAACGCTGGCGAGTCGCGGTTGCGTGCGCTCTTCCGGGTGCTGGTGGTGTGCCTGGTCACCGGAGGCGCGTTCGGCCCCGAGGGCGGCCTCGTCATAGTGGCTGCGCTCGCCGTCGGGACTGCACTGCTGGCCCTGTGGCTTCGCCAGACTGGCGACGGCCTCGCGGTCCAGAAACAGGTCACGATACCCGACCTGTGGTACGAGTATCCGGGCGAGGAGTAACCCCCCTATTTCACCTCGATCCCGGCCCTCTTCTTGCGGTTGTGAACCGGCACGTTTACTTTCGCTCTCCCCCGTCAGACACACGTCACGAACCCGAGAGAAACGGCGTTACTCCGCGACGAGCCCGTCCCCGTCGACGCGCATCACGGCCTCGCCGTCGGCGAGATTAGGCGCGTCGACCAGGCGGACGATCCGCTTGTTGGCCTTGGACTTGCGCAGGTAGAGCCGGAACGTCGACGTGTGGCCCAGGATGTTGCCGCCGATGGGCTGGGTCGGGTCCCCGAAGAAGGAGTCGGGGTTGGCCGCGACCTGATTGGTGACGATGACTGCGGTGTTGTTCAGGTCGCCCACGCGCATCAGGTCGTGGAGGTGCTTGTTGAGTTTCTGCTGGCGGTCGGCGAGTTCTCCCCGGCCGACGTACTCGGCCCGGAAGTGCGCGGTCAGCGAGTCGACCGCGAGCAGGCGGACGGGGAACTCCTCGTCCTGGCTCTCGCTGGCGATTTCCTGGGCCTTCTCGGCCAGCAGGATCTGGTGGTTGGAGTTGAACGCCTTCGCGACGTGGATGTGATCGAGGACCGACTCCAGCAACGCCTCGCGGAGCGTCTCGTCGTCGGCGTCGGCCTCGCCCTCGTCGGCGACCCCATGAAGGACCATCGCGTCCTCGAGGGTCTCGTCGGCGAGCCCGAAGAGCATGTCCTCGATGCGCTCGGGCCGGAAGGTGTCCTCGGAATCGATGAAGATGGCACTGCCCTCGAGGCCGCCGTGCTCGCGGGGGAGCTGAACGTTGACCGACAGCTGGTGGGTCACCTGTGACTTCCCGGAGCCGAACTCGCCGTACACCTCGGTGATGGACTGGGTCTCGACGCCGCCCCCGAGCAGTTCGTCGACCTCCTCGACGCCCCACGTGAGCTTGCCGATCTCCTGGCGGCGCTCGAGCACCTGGGCGCCGGACTCGAACCCGCCGATATCGGCGGCCTCGCGGGCGGCGCTGATGATGTCGGCAGCACTCGATTCGCCGATGTCGGCCGTGTTCGACAGCTCGCCGGGGCTGGCGACCGCGATGCCCTGGTAGTTGTCGAAGCCGTTGTCTTGGAGCTTTTCCGCCGTCGCCGGGCCGACCCCGGGCAGGTCCTGAAGGTCTTCACCTATGGACATACCTGCCGGTTGTGCCCCCTCCCTCATAAACCTCCGTTAACAGCAATGTGAAAGTGAAACAGTCCGACAGCGGACCACTACGTTTGTCGGAAATCCACAGATTGAAAAGAAAGAAACTTCGGGAGGGGCGGCGACCCGCACACGATGACGTTCTTCACGCGGCTGGCCGACCGCATCGGGGCCGTCGACAGCGTCGTCTCGGTCGGGCTCGACCCCGACCCCGACCGCCTCCCCGAAAAGGTTCGGGACGCCGACCTCCCGCGGTGGGCGTTCAACTGCCGGATCATCGACGCGACCCACGAGCACGCGGCCTGCTTCAAGCCCAACGCTGCTTTCTACGAGGACCCCGACGGCTGGCGCGCACTCGAAGAGACGGTCGCCTACGCGCACGGGAAGGGGGTGCCAGTCCTCCTGGACGCCAAGCGGGCAGACATCGGCAACACCGCCCGCCGGTACGCCTCGGTGCTGGACGATGAGGGCCTGGACATCGA
This sequence comes from Halobacteriales archaeon SW_9_67_25, assembly GCA_003022745.1. Taxonomy (GTDB): domain Archaea; phylum Halobacteriota; class Halobacteria; order Halobacteriales; family Haloarculaceae; genus SW-9-67-25. The sequence continues at coordinate 2,591 of PXSU01000167.1, read as the reverse complement.
CGCCATCACCGTCAACCCATACCTCGGCCGGGACGCGCTTGACCCGTTTCTCTCCCGCGAGGACGCGGGGGTGTTCGTCCTCTGTCGGACCTCCAACTCCGGCGGCGAGGATTTGCAGGACCTCGAACTCGCCTCGGGCGACCCCGTCTACGAGCGCGTCGCTGCGCTGGCGGACCGCTGGAACGAGGCCGGCAACGTCGGGCTGGTCGTCGGCGCGACCGCGCCCGGGGAACTGGAACGGGTCCGCGAACTCGTCCCAGATATCCCGTTCCTCGTGCCGGGCGTGGGCGCACAGGGGGGAGACGCCGAGGCTGCCATCGAGTACGGACTGGCCGCGCCGACCGGTGTCGACGGGCCGGTGGGGCTGGTCAACTCCTCGCGTGGCATCATCTTCGCCAGCGAGGAACGCGGCCAGGGCGGGTACTTCGACGCGGCGGGCGCGGCGGCCAAACGGCTCAAGCGGCGGCTGAATCAGTACCGGTAGGTGTCGACGCCGTCGGGCAAGTCGTCGCTCCCGGGGACGTGCTCGCGGTCGCCACGGCCGACGTCGGCTACACACTCGACACACAGGCCGGTCTCATCGTCGAAGTGGCGGTTACAGACGAGTTGCCCACACCGGTCACAGGTGTGCCTGACGTCTGCCGTCTGGCAGATCTCGCAGGGACTGGAGACGCTCATGCCCTTTCTAGCGAGTCGAGCGGTTTGAACGCTCTGGCGCCAGCGGTGTCGACGTCGCACACTCCCGGCTACAGTCGAGAGGCTTAGGGGGCTCCCAGCCCTATAGCTGGGCGTGCGTCGCACGCGGCTGGTAACCGGACTCGCGGCTGCTTTCGGGCTGATGACCGCCATCTTCGTCGTCGGCGGTGTCGTCTACAGTCCAGGACTCCTCGTGCTCGCGCTCGTTTTCGCACCGGTGACGTACCTCCTGTACCGACACGCAACGGGGCGGTTGCTCGGCCGGATCTACCGTGGCGTCGAACAGCAGGCCGCGCGGAACGGCGCAGACCCGGGACGTGGCGGGTTCGGCGCCGGCCCCCGCGAGGAGTGGACCCCGCCCCGGGACGGACAGCGGCGGGCACGGCGCAGCCAGGGAGGGCGGCGCGGCCAGCGTCGCAGGCGGGACGGTCGTGCGCGGGGGAGCCCGCGCCAGCCTGCGAGTGACGGGCCGACCCCTCGCGAGGCCTGCGAGGTGCTGGGTGTCGACCCCGGGGCCGACAAGGGAGCGGTCAAGGAGGCCTACCGCGAGCGCATCAAGGAGGTCCATCCCGACACCGCGGGCGGCGACGAGGAGGCGTTCAAGCGCGTCCGGGCGGCCTACGAGGTCCTGACCGAGTAGCACGACCACAACGGCCATGCCGACGGAGGCCCACGCTGTCTCATGGACGACCCCGGTTCGCTCGTTCCCGAGACCGGCCCGCCGCTGGTCGTCGACGTCGACGGGACCCTGACCGACGCCGACCGGCGACTCGACCCGCGCGTGTTTCCCGTCCTCCGGGCCTGGCCTGCCCCCGTCGTCGTCGCGACCGGGAAGGCACTCCCCTTTCCGGTCGCGCTGTGCGATTTCGTCGGGATCGACGTGCTGGTGATCGCGGAAAACGGCGGGGTCGTGGTGTCCGGACCGACCGACCGGCTCCACGTCGCCGGGGACCGGGCGGCCGCGAGCGCGGTCGCGTCAGCCTACCGCGAGCGGGGATACGACCTGGGCTGGGGCGAGATCGACCTCGCCAACCGGTGGCGCGAGACCGAGATTATCGTCCGCCGGGACGCCCCGCTCGACCCGCTTTCCGAACTCGCCGCCGAACACGACCTCGAAGTCGTCGACACCGGCTTCGCATACCACGTGAAATCGATCGACTTCGACAAGGGAACCGGGCTCGAATTTCTCGCCGGGGAACTCGACCGCCCGCCCGGGCGCTTCGCGGCGGTCGGCGACTCGGTCAACGACGTGCCGGTCTTCGCGCGGGCAGGTCGGGCTGTCGCGGTCGCCAACGCCGACGACGACGCACGCGAGGAGGCAGACCACGTCACGGACGCGTCGTACGTCGACGGGTTCCTGAAGGCAGTCGAGTGGTTCGCCGGGGGATCGCCGGGATGAGTAGGTTCGACGCCAAGCGCGTCGCCTACCACGTCCGGCGACTCGACGCCGACAGGCTCGCGGCACTGGTGGCGGACCTCTGGAGCGCACGGGGATACGAGACCGCCCGGGAGGGTGACACCGTCCTCGCCAGGCACGGCGCCGAAGCGGTCCGAATCCGGATCGAATCCGGGACAGGTACGCCATCCGCGACCCCGACGGACGTGGTCGTCACGACCGAGGGCGACATCCGGGTCCAGCTGGTGCGACAGTACCTTTCGACGCCGGAGACCAGGATCGCGGGGGTCGTCGAACGCGACGGACGACGGCTGTACCGCATCGAGGGGGAGGGCGTGCCGAACGTCTCCTCGACGGCGACAATCCGAAACTACAGCGTCGAGGCCCTGGTGGACTCGGACGGCTTCGTCCACGACGTCACGGTGCGCGCGACCGTCGAACACCCCCAGAACTCGGGGCAGACGTTGCGGATCGAGCGCGAGTACACCTACGACCGCGT
>PXSU01000166.1 GCA_003022745.1 Halobacteriales archaeon SW_9_67_25 | reverse complement strand
CTGTTCGTCACGTTCCTGGTGCTCTACCTCTACCGAGTCTCGCTCGAGGGACCGACGCCGTTTCCCGGACCGGACCCGGTCTACCGGTTCGTCTACCTCCCCCTCCTCGCGGTGCACATTCTGCTGGCCATCGTCTGTATCCCGCTGCTGTACTACGTGCTCCTGCTGGCGGTCACCCACGACGTCGCCGACATCCCGGAGACGCCACATCCACGGGTCGGGCGCGTCGCCGCGACGCTGTGGCTGGTCTCGTTCGCGCTCGGCCTCGTCGTCTACGCCCTCCTGTACGTCGTCTACTAGAAGAACTGCCGTTTCAGACTGATCCATAGCCGCCTCTCGCGGCGTCGCTGTCTCGTGGCGCGATCCCCGGCGGGAGCGTAGGGACTCTCGTGTCGAGCCCGGACGAGCGCACGCTTCTCGTTTTTGCGTCGCTCGACACGCCGTCCGAGGTCGGCCACGCGCGCTCTGCGGTCGATAGCCTCGTCTTCGGTCGCCTCCTCCGGGTTGGCCCGCACGACCGCCGACTGCTCCGCCGGGTGGCTGGCGGGATCGGGACCGTACTCCGCCTCCAGGAGTATCGTGTTCGAACGTGACGCCGTGCGTGGTACGGAGAGACACACCCGCTTAAATCCCCGTCAGACGGGCGTCGGACGGCCGACGCTTGCGAGACTCCAGATGCGCGGTGGAGACGATTTTAACCCGGTCGAGCACCTATCCGGGCTATGCAGCTGGTCTCGCGGGACCGACTCGCCGCGGCCTGCCGCGCGGCCGACAGGAGCGCAGTCACAGACATGGTGGCTGCCCTCTACGACGCCAGGGGCTACGAGGTCGAGTCGCCTGCCGAGGGTCGACTGACTCTCCAGCCGGGCGAGGAGGCCGTCGCCGTGTGCCCCGCGGTCCCATCAGAAGTGTCCGCCGAAACCGACGTCCTCGTGACCGTCGACGGAGGGACAGCCAGCACGGGGGATGACGCCCCGGATGTCGTCGACACGAGTGCCCTCCACGAACAGCTCCACTACGCCGTCGACCGGGCGGCTGCGCGGGACCTGCTTGCCGCCCACCTCGGGATCGACGCCGTCACCGACGGCCCCGGAAGCACTGGCGACACGGAGAGGGAGGGCAGTAAGGACCGGCACAGTGGCCGGGACGCCAGCGGGGGGCAGCCCGCCGTGGCGGGTCAGGACCGGGAGGCCGCGCCAGGCAGGTGGCTGCCGGCGGCGGGCGCGGTTCCGGACACCCTGCGAGTCCCTGCCCGCCTCCGCAGGCGTGGCGCGCCCGACCGGCACCTGCTCGCTACGGTCGCAGTCGTTGCCGTCGTCACCGGGGCCCTCCTCGGACTCGTCTTCCTTCCACCGGGAAGCGGGACACGCGGCTCGACCGGCGTCGGATCGGTGACCGAAACGGCGACACCCGCCGGGACCGCGACGCAGCCGGCCGGAGACGACCGGAACGGGGAGGCGATAGCGGCCGCACGTACCCTCGCGACCGAGACTCCCGCGCGGTCGCTCACCGCGGCGGTCCAACAGCCCGACGACCGCTACCCGCCGGGCGTCGACGAGTCGGGACTGGCCGACTACGAGCGACTGGTCGCGGCACACCGGGCGTCACTCGCAGAGGGGTCGTACACGCTGACGGTCCAGTACCGCGAGTTCGAGGACGGACGGGTGACGGGGACCTACGTCGAGACGATCCGTGTCGAGTCGCGCCGGCGGTACAGCGTGTCGGTATCGGCGGCAGGCGCATTCGAAACCTCCCCCCGTGCCATCGTCGGGGCGGACGCCTTCTCGGACGAGAATCGGACGTGGGTGCGTCTCCGGTCGACCGAACCGTTCGCCAGGTCGCGCCTGTCCACGGCCCGCGTCCTCGACCAGACGGCACGGTACCTGCGCTGGTCGCTGTCGGCCGAGGAGAGCACGCTCGGGGAGCGGGTCCGTGAGGAGAACCGCACCGTCTACCGGGTCACGACCGCCGGCGACCCCTATCCCGGCATTCGCGACGCAAACGGCACGGTGTACGTCACTGACGACGGGCTGATTCGGTACGGACAGTGGGACTACGTAACCGCCAGCGACGGCACCCGGGTCGAGTTCGCCGTGAGGACGAGCGAGGTCGGTACGACCAGGGTGAGTCGGCCGCCCTGGGCCGAGCAGGGTGGGAACGACGACGGCGCGAGCTAGTCGTCGGCACTCGCGGCCGGGTCGATGGCGGGACGGGATATATCGCGGTCGCGCTCCTCGCCCTCGATGTCGTAGGGGTACTCGCCGGTGACACAGCCCAGACAGAGGTCGGCCCCGGACTTGCCGAGCGCCTCGGTGATCGCTTCGACGGAGAGATAGGACAGCGAGTCGGCGTCGATCTCGGCGCGGATGTCCTCGACGGACCGGTCGGCGGCGATGAGTTCCTCGCGGGTGGCCATGTCGATGCCGAGATAACAGGGCGCGACGATGGGTGGCGAGCCGACGCGGACGTGGACCGCCTCGGCGCCGGCGTCACGCAGCAACGCCACCAGTTGTGTCGAAGTCGTGCCGCGGACGATGGAGTCGTCAATGAGCGTCACGCTCCGGCCGTCGACCGTCGACTTGATGGGGTTGAGCTTCAGCCGGACGGCGCGCTCGCGCTCGTCCTGGGTGGGCATGATGAACGTCCGGCCGACGTAGCGGTTCTTCATCAGGCCCTCCGCGAACTCGACGTCCGCCCCCGCCGCGGTGGCGGCCTCGGCGTACCCCGATGCGAACGCCCGTCCCGAGTCGGGGACCGGCATCACGACGTCGGACTCGACGCCCGATTCCGCCCAGAGTTTCGCCCCCAGATCGCGGCGCACCTCGTAGACGAGTTCGTCGTTGACCACCGAGTCCGGGCGCGCGAAGTAGACGTGCTCGAAGAAACAGTGGGCGGTGTGTTCCCGGTCGATCAACTGGTAGGAGTCAAAGCCCGACCCGTCCGGGCGCAACACCACCAGTTCGCCGGGCCGGACGTCCCGCACGAGGTCGCCGTCCAGGGTGTCGATGGCGACCGACTCGGAGGCGATGACGTAGCCGTCCTCGAGTTCGCCGATACACAGCGGGCGATTCCCCTGCGGGTCCCGTACCCCCATGACCGTCTCGTCGTGCATGATCGTCAGCGAGTACGACCCGTGGACGCGGTCCATCGTCGATTTCACCGCGCGCACGAGGTCCGCTTCGAGGAGGTTGCGCGCGAGGTCGTGGGCGACGACTTCCGTATCGCCCGTCGAGGTGAAGGCGTGGCCCAGTCCGGCGAGTTCCTCCCGGATCTCGTCCGTGTTGACGAGGTTGCCGTTGTGTGCCAGGCCGAGCGACCCGCTCTTGAAGGACACCGAGAAGGGCTGGGCACAGCACTCGTTGACGCCCCCTGCAGTGGGGTACCTGACGTGACCGATACCGTTGGTGCCGGCGAGCGATTCCAGGTCGGCCGGCGAGAAGGCGTCCCCGACCAGCCCCATCTCGACGTGTTCGTGTTGCTGGAAGCCGTCGTGGGTGACGACCCCGGCCGACTCCTGGCCGCGGTGCTGGAGGGCATATAGCGAATAGTAGAGGGGGCGGGCGGCGTCGCGGTCGGCAAGAGAGATGCCGACAACGCCGCACTTCTCGTGCATCTCACTCGCTGGCTTTACTCTGCCAGGCGTACTCCCGGCGCTTGGCCGACTTGCCGAATCCGCAGGACGAACAGACCTTCTTTTTCGAGTGGTAGGACTTCTCCCCACAGCGTCGACACTTCACGTGTGTCGTGGTGTTTTTCTTGCCCTGACTCGGGGTGCCGGAACTCATGGACGTATCGAGACGACGTTGTCGCCGCGTATAATCGTTGTGTCTTCGCCCTCCTCGACCACCAGATTCATGTGCTGGTCGTACCCCGCCAGCACCCCCTCGTAGACCTCGCCACCCTTCAGGTGGACGGTTACCTCGGCCCCGACCGACGCCTCCAACAGGTCAAGCGGTCTGTTCCCGCGGTCACTCATACCCACACTGCCCGCCGTCGGGCGCTTAAACGTACCGGCTCAGACCTCGACCGCGAACTCGAACTCGTGGGCGCCCGCCGCGAAGCCCGCGAGCAGGTCTGCCGCCGCGTCCAGGTCGTCCAGGTCGAGCACTTCCACGGGCGTGTGCATATATCGGTTGGGAACACCCAGATTCAGCGAGGGGATGCCACCACGCGAGGTGTAGAAGGCATCGGCATCGGTCCCGGTGCGGCTGCCGGCGGCCTGGAGCTGGATGTCGATATCGGCGTCGGCGGCCACCTCGCGGACGGCCTCGACGACCCGCGGGTGGTTCGCGCTCCCGCGGGCGACGACCGGCCCGGCGCCGAGTTCGATCCCGGTCTCCTGGTCGGCCGGCGTTCCCGGCGCGTCGGTGGCGTGGGTGACGTCGGTCGCGATTACGGCGTCGGGTGCGAGGTCGAACCCGACCATCCTCGCGCCCTGGAGGCCCACTTCCTCCTGGACCGTCGAAACGGCGTAGACGGTCGCCTCGGCACCCGCGTCGGCGGCCCGGCGCAGTCCCTCGGCAGCCGCCCAGGTGCCGATGCGGTTGTCCAGGCCACGGGCGGCGATCCGGCCGTTCTCGAGTTCGGTGACCGTCTGCTCGAAGGTGATGGGGTCGCCACGCTCGACCAACTCCATGGCCTCCTCGGCGTCGTCGGCGCCGACGTCGACGTGCTGTTCGGTGATGTCGTCGACGGAGTGGTCCTCGCGGTCCCGCAGGTGGATGGCCGTCTGGCCGACGACGCCGGGGACCGGCCCGTCGCCGGTGTGAATCCGGACGTGCTGGCCCTTCGAGACGGTCCGGTCCGAGCCGCCGATGGCCGTCATCCGGATGGCGCCGCTGTCCTCGATGTCCCGCACCATGAACCCGATCTCGTCGCCGTGGCCAGCAAGCGCCACCGAAGGCTCGCCCCCCTCCAGGACGGCGACAGCGTTGCCGTAGTCGTCGGTCCGTACCTCGTCGGCGAACTCCTCGACGTACTCGACCCACCGCCGCTGGCCCGCCGTCTCGAAGCCCGAGGGTGTCGCTGTGTCGAGCAGATCCGCCAGAAACGCTCGTCGTGGCTCCTCCATACGCCGGGTCCTCGGGGCGTGGCGGCAAAACTCTGCCGTCGATGGCAAAGTGATGGTCAAACTTTATATACCGAATATAGTTCAACCGGGCGTATGCGACGCCGACGGTACATCGCGACGATAGGCACGCTTGTGAGTGCTGGATGTGTGGGGGGACAGCCCGGGAACGGTTCCGACTCGACAGCGACCGGGGCGACGGAGACGGCAACACCGACGGTCGCGGCCATGGAGACGCCGACGCCGACAGAGATGTCGACACCCACCGAGACACCGACATCGACGCCAGAGCCCGAACCGGAGATTTTGCAGGCCAACCCGGTGACGAGGTGGGGAAAGTTTGGAGACGTAATCGAGAATCCGACGTCGGCATTCGGGAGTGGTGCTCTCGTGAGTATCGGATCCCGTCACGAGCTTCCAGTCGTGGATGGAAAGCTCGGGGCAACTGTACAGTGCAACATCTACGACGGAGACGAACGGATCGAGGAGGAGACTTCTGAGACATCGAAGTTGGTCGATCCAGCCGACACCCAGGAAGAAGAAGTGGTATTCCGCTTCGACATCCAAGGGATGGGGAAAGGGACCTACGGTGCGGAGATAATCGCACAGGACGACCGGTTCGGGACACGAGCGAGGTCGAACCGCATCGAGTTCGACATCGTCGGTCCGTTGACTGCGGGGGAGGTCGAGGTCGTCGAAGTGGACCACCCGGCAAGCATCACGGCCGAGGAACCGTTCTGGCTCGACGTCGTGTTCAAGAACGTCTCGGACAGGGACAGCAGTATCGTCAGCGATCATTCGTTACGTCGCAACCTGGGGGACTGGGCGACGGCGGACACCAAGTTGGGAGAGAATCTCGCCGCTGGTGAAGAGTTCACCTGGGAGCGGACCGGCATCGAACTGCCACGACGGGGGGAGTACACCGAACGACTCGACGGGCTGGACCTGACGTGGTCGTTCGACGTGGAGCGGTAGACGCGGGAGGGTGTCTCTCCCGGATAGCACGCCTTTTAATACCCCCGGCACAACCGGCGGGTATGCACCGCCGCGGGTTCCTGTCGCTGTGTGCCGCCGGGTCGCTGGCCGGCTGTCCGCTGCTCGGGTCGTCGAACCACGAATTTGCCCGGGTAGAGGCGACAGCCGTCACCGACTCCTCGGAGGAGCCGTACCGACAGAGCCGGACGCTCGATTTCGAGCTTCCGTCCGGCGACTTCGCGACGCTCAGGCTATCGCTCCAGGAAACCGAGACGCTCGCCGTCGAACTCACCGTCGTGCAGGGCCTCCTCGACTTCTGGACAGTCGCCGAGGAGGACTTCGAGGCCTACGAGAACGGGGAGGAAATCCGGGCGAACCAGGAACTGTCCGCGAGCGGTGTGGTCGGCGGGGCAACGCTGGTCGGCGACATCGAACCCGGGGACTACCGGATCGTGCTCGACAACACCCCGGCATTCGGGGCCGAACCAGACGGCACGGCGGCGGGTCAGGTACGTGTCGTCCGGCGGGTCATGCCCGCCTCCTTTTTCGATTTCAGGGAAACCCTCGAACAGAACGACATCGAGCACGAGGCGGTAGGGGCCTCCGAGGACCGCGCCTGGTGGCTGGTCCGCTACCAGCAGGACGAGGACCAGTCCCAGCGGGAGGCTGCCCTCGGGGTGCAGGACATCCTGCTCGCCTACTCGGGCGTCGTGCCCGCCGAGGACGACACACCGGACCACAGTGGCCCGGCGACACAGCGAGGGCGAACTCGACGACCAGGAGTACTTCGAGGAAGTGCAACGCACCGTTCGGTCGGGGTCCGAGTGATACTGACGGCTGTACGCCCGTGAGTAATTTCGACCCCTGGGGTCGAATATCCGTTACGCGTCGATCCCGCGCAGTCGGTCGTTGAGTTCGGGCACGACCTCGTGGAGGTCGGCGATGACCGCGTACTCGGCCTTCTGGATGATCGCGGCCTCGGGGTCGGTGTTGACGGCCATGATGTTCTCGGCGCCCTTGCACCCGACCATGTGCTGGACTGCGCCGCTGATACCGCAGGGCATGTACAGCCTCGGCGAAATCTTCGTGCCGGTCTGGCCGATCTGGTCGTCGTGGCTGCGCCAGCCCTCGTTGACCGCGGCCCGGGAGGAGCCGATGGCAGCGTCGAGCAGGTCCGCGAGTTCCTCGAGTTTGTCGAAGCCCTCGGGGCTGCCGACGCCGCGGCCGCCGCTGACGACAGTACGGGCCTCGCCCAGCGGGATGCCCTCCTCGTCGGACTCCTCGACGCGCGTGATCTGGACACGCAGGTCCGACTCCGCGAGGTCGGGTTCGAACGCCTGGACCGCAGCCTCGCCGCCGTCGGCAGGTTCGGCGCTGATCTCGTTCGGCGCCGCCGAGAGGAGTTTCGTCTCGCCGGAGAGCCGGGCATGCTCGAGCAACGTGCCGCCCCAGCGCTGGCGTGTCAGCTCGTAGCTGTCGCCGGTCTCGACCTCGATGCAGTTTGCCGCCATCGCGAGGTCGAGTTTCGCGGCGGCGTGGGCAAGCACCTCGTGACCCCGGGCGCTGCCCGGCACGACGACGGCCTCGGGAGCCAGCTCGTCGACCAGTTGTGCGATGCTCTCGGCCCACGCCCCGGGGGCGTAGGTATCCAGTTCGGGGTGGGAGACGGCATGGACCGCGCCGACGCCGTAGGCGCCGATCTCGTCGGCGACGGCCCCGCCCTCGTCGCCGAAGACGACCGTCTCCAGCGGCGCGCCTGACTGCTCGGCGACGTCCCGGGCCAGCGTGAGTGCCTCCAGGCTCGTGTCCTCGGGGAGTCCAGCTTCGTGTTCGATAAGTGTCAGTATCATCAGAGCACCTCCAGTTCCTCGAAGACCTCGATGATGTTGTCGATCGTCTCGGGGCTGGCGTCCTGGCCGATGATCTCGGCGGTCCCCTCGTCGGTCTCGGGGGTCTCCAGACGGACCTTCTCCAGGCCAGCCTCGCGCTGCTTCTCGACGGGGACGGACTCGACGGTCTGCTTGCGGGCCCGCATCCGGGCGCGCATCGAGGCGTACCGGGGCTCGTTGAGTCCCTCCTTGACGGCGACGGCGGCCGGG
>PXSU01000165.1 GCA_003022745.1 Halobacteriales archaeon SW_9_67_25 | reverse complement strand
CGCCGAGGGACAGATCGACCTCAACCTCTACAAGCCCGTCATCGCGTACAACTTCCTCCAGTCGGCCGACATCCTCGCCAACGCCAGCGAGGTCTTCGCAGAGAAGTTCGTCGCGAAACTGGAGGCCGATAGCGAGCACTGCGAGGAGCGCGTCCACCAGAGCATGGCGCTGGCGACCGCGCTCAATCCGGCCATCGGCTACGACAGGGCAAGCAAGGTCGCAAAGCAGGCCCTCACGGAGGACAAGACCATCCGCGAAGTCGTCGTCGAGGAGGGCTATCTCACCGAGGAGGAGGCCGACGAGGTGCTCGACCCCGCGAAGATGACCGACCGCGTCATTCTGGGTGAGGAGTGACCCCCCTCCTGTCGAACACAGCCTACAAGCCAGCGACGCCCGAAGCGGTCGTATGCTACAGACGTCGGTCGGGCTGACCGGTGGTGGAATACCGGCGCTCGTGGTCACCTTCCTGGCAGCCGTGGTTTTTTACGCGGTGACTCTGCACCTGGCGGCGACGTTCTTCCTCGGTGAGGTTCCCACCCAGTACGCCGCGCGGGCAGCCGCCGTTCCCGCCGCCGTGAGCTTCGTGCTCCAGCAGTGGGGTCCGGGCGTGACTATCGCGGTGACCCTCTGTGCGGACTGGCTCGCCGTCCGGTGGAGCTACGACCTCGAGTGGCAGACAGCCGTCGTCCTGGCGCTGTTGCACTTCGCGTTTTCCGTGGCACTGTTCCTCCCGCTGAACAACATCTTCGGAATCGTCTAGATCGAAGTCCTCATACGTCAGTTCGCCCGTGCTACTCGGTATGGAACGCGACCGCGGGACGGTGCTTGTCGTGGCCGGCGTGGCCCTGCTCGTGGTGACACTCGCCGCGAGCGCGGCCCTGGCCCCGCCGCGGGACATCGCTGGCGAGGGGACCAACGAGACGGTCGTCTCCGTCCAGGGCTTTCGCTCTGCCGGGAACGTCCAGGCGCTGAACGGCTCCGAGACCGCCTGGACACACACCGGGGCCGAGAGCTACTTCGAGGTCGAACACCTCGAGGACGGGACCGTCGCGGCGGCCTTTATCGAGGGTGGCTACGAGGAGTGTGGCCGCTTCGAGTCGCCGTGTCCACACACCGGCTACCGGATACTCGACCCCGAGTCCGGGAGCGGGTCCCCGGCAGTAATCGAGGAGTGGAGCTTCCCTGTCGGGACACAGACCAACAGCGAGGTCCACGCCATCGACCCGCTGCCCGACGGCGGGTTCGCAGTCGTCGACATGGAGTACGAACGCCTCCTGGTCGTCGAGGACGGCGAGGTGGTCTGGCAGTGGAACGCCAGCCAGCTCTACGACGCCCCGCCCAACCCGGCGCGGGTCGATTGGCTACACATCAACGACATCGAGCACATCGGGGACGGCCGCTTTCTGGTCTCTGTCCGGAACGCCAACCAGCTCGTCCTCGTCGAGCGCGGCAGTGGCGTCGTCGAGGTCATCAACGAGGACCGGGGCACCGACGACGCCACCTGCACGCAGAACGGTCAGCTCGACGACTACAGCGGGGACAGCGACGGCGACGTGCGCTGTGGCGATCCCGCGGTGCTCGACCACCAGCACAACCCCCACTGGCTCGGGAGTGGCGTCGTGCTCGTCGCCGACAGCGACAACGACCGGGTCGTCGAACTCCACCGGACCGGCGAGGGCTGGGAACCGGTCTGGACGCTCGAATCGGCTGGCGACATCGGACTGGACTGGCCCCGCGACGCCGACCGCCTCCCCAGTGGACACACGCTCGTGACCGACACGATGAACGAGCGGGTCCTCGAGGTCGACGAAAGCGGCGACGTCGTCTGGAGCGTCTCGACGGAGAACGTGCCCTACGAGGCCGACCGCGTGCCGGTGGGCGAACAGGCCGGTGTCCCGGGTCACGGCGTCGATACCGGGGACGGGGAGGGACGGGCCGAACCCGACAGCGGTGACATCCCGCTCCTGACGCCAGCAGTCGTCGGCCTCCAGGCCGGGCTTCCCTGGATGCCCTACTGGGTCGGCGAACTGCAGGTCGTCGTCCTGATGCTCTCGCTTGCACTCGTGGGTGGCGGCCTGCTCCTCCGTCGACAGGAGTGAAATCACCCAGAACCGGCACAGTGTTCGAGAAGAAAGCGCAATCTCGGACGGTGATACCGTATTATCAGGGTAGATAATTTGTGGGATACGCTTATGAGTGTGTATGAGGACCACCCAGGTAGGTCTGGCACAGCCAGACGACATACCCATGGAACCGAAACTGCCACACAAGCGAGAAGGGGTCAGGTCGGCATCGGGACGCTCATCGTGTTCATCGCGATGGTGCTCGTCGCTGCGATCGCCGCGGGCGTTCTCATCAACACGGCCGGCTTCCTGCAATCACAGTCCGAACAGACCGGCCAGCAGTCCAGTTCACAGGTCGCAGATCGGTTGCAGGTCGTCAACACCGTCGGTGATGACGTCCGCGGGCAAAATGTCACAACTGTCAACATGACGGTGAAGAAGGCACCCGGCGCCGACGATATTGACCTCAACACGACCACGCTGCAGTTCGTCTCCGAGAATCAGATAGCCGACCTTGTGCACGTCGACCGGGTATCCGGCGATGGCACTGGAGATAATTTCGGCACCGATACGATTCAAGACGACGATTCGTCGATTAGTGACAGTCTAGTCATGAATAGTCGGGAAGACAGAGCGAAGATAATTCTCGATATTGGCAGTAACAATGCAGCTGCTGGGAATGATAATATTTCGTCTGTCAATACGACTTCAATAGGTTCGCTACAGGAAGGTGGCGAAGCGTCCATTGAAATCACCACCCAGGCCGGTGGCGAGACGACCGTGACGTTGACCGCACCCGATTCCCTGTCGGGCAAGTCCTCGGTCACGCTGTAGCGACGGCCTGCCCTTTCGGGCGCTCCAAAACGGTCGACCGGAAGCTACTCGACGAGACGTTCGATTTCGGTGACGAGAATGTCGCTGGCGCCGACGCGCTTGAGCGCGGATATCGTCTCGAAGACCTCCCTTTCCTCGACGACAGCGTGGACGGCCACCCACTCGGTGCCCGCGATGTCCATGATCGTCGGTCCGCCCATTCCGGGTATCACGTCTTTGACCGCGTCCAGCCGGTCTTCGGGAACGTTCATCATCAGGTAGCGCCGGTTCTCGGCTGCCAGCACCGACCCGAGCGCGGTCGTGACCTGCTCGACCTTCTCCTCGTCCGCGGTTTCGGGCCGGGCGAACAGCCGAACCGACGATTCGAGGAGTTCGTCGACCTCTGCCAGGCGGTTCATCCGGAGGGTGGTGCCGGTCGAGGTGATGTCGACGATCGCGTCGGCGATGTCGACGTGGGGCGTGAGTTCTGTCGCGCCCGATACCTCGACGACATCGATGTCGATACCCTGGTTCCCGAAGTGCTCCCGGGTGATATTCGGGAACTCGGTGGCGACGGTCCCGCCCGCGATGTCCTCGACGGCGTCGATGTCACCGTCCTCGGGTGCAGCCAGGACGATCCGACAGACGCTGTAGTCGAGATCGAGCAACTCCACGAGATCCGCCTGCGATTCCCGGACCTGGTCGAGACCCGTGATACCGACGTCTGCAGCACCGTCGGCTACGTACTCGGGGATGTCGTCGGTCCGGGCGAACAAGACAGTCACGTCCGGGTCGACCGTGTCGGCGTAGAGCTTGCGGTCGGCACCGTTCACGAGGTGCAGACCGGCCCGCTCGAGTAACTCCAGGGTGGGGTCGTGCAGGCGCCCCTTGTTGGGCACTGCGATGCGCATATCCACCTCTCGAACGTCGGGGGGCAACTGTCTTTCCATCGCTCTCTGGCCCGAAGACACTTACAGACGCGTGGCCGACCCCGACGTGATGTCAGACGGACTCGACAGGGGGGACGTTCCGCTCGCTGCCGGCGCAGTTGTCGGCCCCGTCGCCTGGGTGCTCGGCTACCTCCTGACGTATCTCGTTGCCAGCGGACGCATCCGGGAGTCGGGACTCGGCCAGCTCCTCGAGTTCCTGGGAGAGGACGGGGCCGTCTACAAACTCGTCGGCTGGGTGTTCTACAACAGCCACTTCGTCGAGACGGTCGTCGACGGGGCGCCCGTATCTGTGGCGGGCAACGCCATCGGTGGCGACCAGGGTTTCACGCCGCTGTTGTTCGTCGTCCCGCCGGCGTTGTTGCTGGCCGCCGGCCTCGCTGTCGCGCGGTTCCAGGGTAGCGAGACGTCGCGGGATGGCATCCTGGCTGGCGTCGCGGTCGTTCCGGCCTATCTCGTCCTCTCGGTGGCCGGTGCCTTGCTGTTCACCATCTCGGCCGGCCCGGCGACTGGCCGTCCGGACGTCCTCCTCGCCGTGTTACTGGCCGGAGTGGTCTACCCGGCCGTCTTCGGTGGAATCGGCGGCGTGGTCGCGGGCACGACAGCGTCGGACGCTAGATAGCGGTGACACCCCTCGAAACTCTCAGAAATCCCAGTACTCTCCGTGGCGCTCTTTCACCCGGTCGATGTCGGTCTCGGCCTGGACCCGCCGGAGCGCGTGTGCCGGCATGGTCGACATGGCCGATGCCGAGAGCATCGCGGCGTCGCCCTTGAGGTAGTAGACTGGTGCCTTGACGCCGACCGCGTCGAGTGCGTCCGCGAGTCCAGATTCGAACGCCGCGAACGTCTCGCGGGTCTTCGCGTTCGCGACTGTCGTCGCGGCCCTGTCCGGGAAGTTCAACCCTGGACCCGCGGCGTGACCGAGCGCGATTCGCCCGTCGTCATGGCCGAGCGTCTCGCGGATCTCGCGTTCAGGGGCTGGATTGCGCGTGCCGAACTTGGCCGTCACGGCGACGGTATCCCGGGATGGGGCCTCGTCGTAGTCTGCCTCTTCGGTGATGCGCCCGCGGTGGTCGACACAGCCGGCGGCGATGTGGTTCTCCTCGGCACGGAAGGCCAGTTCGGGGCTCATAGTGATTATTGCGAGTCTTTACCGCCACGGCGAAGCCAGACGAGAGTTACGCGCCGTGAAGCACCGATAGCTGTGACCAAGCACGAAAACAATCGCACTAATCACTATCGAGGAGCGCCTCGACCGGGTCGGATTCGTCGCCAGGAACCTTCGATGCAACGACCACGCTGTCGTCGACGAGGACGGCGTCGACGTTCGTCCCGCCGGTGTCGATGCCGACGTGCATGCTCCCCGTGACCGCCCGGCACAGTTGGTCCTTTCGCCCCACCGGTGTCAGAGTCATTTATAAGTGGTCGGTTCTTTCCCTAAGGGAAAACTTATGCCAGATGGGCCAAAAGCGGACCGTGAAGGCCGAAAGGGCACCTGGGCAGGGGTAGTTCAGTGTGCCATTTCGGCTCAACCCGGATTATCTGGACGCCAACGTATCGAGCCACAGCTATCGCCAGAGCGATGAACTTCGAGACCTGGGAACCGGTCTACGAGGCGGTTCTGGGGGACTTCGGGTACGACCGCCGGGCCGACGGGCGTGCCCGTGACGCCCTCTACAGACAGTTCCGCGGCCGGGAGACGTTCGAGCCCCGGGAATTGCGAATGCAGGGAAAGAGGGTGGCGATAGCTGGCGCTGGACCGTCTCTCGAAGACGACCTCGATGCGGTCCGCGCAGCCGACGCGGTGGTGGCTGCCTCGACGGCTGCCGACCGCCTCCTGGAGATGGGTTTCACGGCCGACGCAGTGGTGACCGACCTCGACAAGCACGGCGGGACGGTCGTGTCCATCTCGGGGACCGGTGTGCCGGTGGTCGTCCACGCCCACGGCGACAACGGTGGCGTCGTGCGGGAGTTCGTTCCACGGATGGATTCCGGCGCGATAGTGGGGACGACCCAGGCCCGCCCCCGGCCGCCGGTGTGGAACTTCGGTGGGTTCACCGACGGCGACCGGGCGGCGTTCCTGGCTGCCCATCTGGGTGCCGCGGAACTGACGTTCCCGGGGTGGGACTTCGACGACCCGTCGGTGGGCCCCGAGAAAGCCCGGAAACTCCGGTGGGCCGAGCGCCTGCTGTACTGGCTGGAATGTCGTCGAGAGGAGCGCTTCGCGGTTCTCGATGGGCGGCGTGAGGGGATCGATACGTCACCGCTCCCCATCTGATACGGATTGCTGTAGTTCATTACCGGATCGACCGCAGGACAGCGAGCGGTCGACCTGGAAAACAGCTACAGCAATCCGTATGAAAGACACAGTTCCGCGCGAAAAACGCCAAACCACGGGATATTCCACGGCTGGGACCCTACGCGGGAACATGTCTTACCACGTCGTCGAACCTGCAGACCTCGATCCCACGCTGGAGTATCCCTGTGACCGTCGGTCCATCGCGGAGGAGACTGGACTGTCGACGCTGGCAGCGGCAGTCTACGAGGTGGCACCCGGCGAGGAACTCGCACAGGAGTACCACTATCACCACCAGCGCGAGGAACTGTTCTACGTGCTCGCGGGGACGCTCCACGTGGAGACGCCCGAGGGGGCGTACGAAGTTCCGGCCGAGTCAGTCTTTGTCGTCACGCCGGACAGTCCCATCAGGCCGTACAACCCGGACGATGCGGAGGAGTCGGTTCGCGTGTTCGGTGTCGGAGCACCACAGTACGACATCGGACGGTCCTATGCCGGTGGATGTAACGTTTGATACAGCTACGACGGCACAGCACGCGACCAGCGTGGCGACTGCACGCCGTGATTGATACTGTCGGCTATAACTACGTGAAGATATTCGGCCCAACGGGGGGCCGAAATTACTCACGGGCTTATAGCCGACAGTATGAGGAATCGGTGAGACCGGCAGGATTTTACACCGGACGGGACCTATCGGTACACCTCGCGGAGGCAGCCGGTATTCCGAAAGCGCGGGGGTACGGCGTGCTGGACTCGCTTGCCGACCGCGGGTTCGTCGAAGTGATTCCCGGCCGCCCCAAGGAGTACAAGCCGAAGTCACCGGCGGAGATCATGGAGCGTGCCGCCGAGAACCGGCGCCAGGAGTTCGAGCAGTTCCGCCGGGACATCGCGGAGGTACGCGAGGCGTTTCTCGCCGAGTTTCAGCCCCGCTACGAACGGGCACACAAGGAAGTCACGCCGACCGAGGAACTGTTCCACGTCGTCGACGTCGGGGACCCCAGCGAGTCCGAGACGAGACGGTTGTACCACGAGGCTGCCGAGCGGGTCAACGTTATCACGAACAGTTTCGCGTACTTCGAGGCCGTCGAACCGGCCTTCCGCGAGGCCGTCGAGCGGGTCTCTGTCGACGCGCTCTTTCTCCACCCGGACCTGCTGGCACCGGAGAAACGCCCCGTCCAGGCCGACACCGTCGAGTACATCCGCTCGACGTATCCCGACGTCTGCGTCCGGTTCAGCACCGACCGGCTCCCCTGGCGCGGGACCATCGTCGACCCGAGCATGGAGTACGACTCCGGGGAAGCGATCTTTCTCGTCGAGGAACCGGAGGTGCCAAACCACATGCGACAGGCCGCGATTACGGAGAACGGCTCGATGGTCGCCGGTCTCAAACGGTACTTCGACCTCGTCTGGGACCACGAGTCCGTCGCGTCTCCCGACCAGTCGGGCTAGTCCGAGGCCCGCCGCTCCGAGAGGTGTTCCCAGAGTTCGGCACACCCACAGCCGTCCGCGACATCGTCCAGGTGGTCGGCTTGCTGCGATCCGACGCCGTCCGACTCGGCTCGGGATTCGGTCATTACTCATCTTCTGAGTAATTCTGCTATTATTTAAATCTTTTTTCGTTGGGCTGGCTTCGTTTGGCTGGCAGTGCTAAGTTAGCGTGACTTCCAACAAGTCGGTTCGAGACGATTGCTTGTATGTCTGTCACAGCCAACCGGAAAGCCCCCGCGGGCTCGACTCCCGGGACTCGCTGTGTTACTCGGTAACCATTTTCGGCAGCGTACCAGATGTCGGAGGCTACGGGAGCCAAAGCGAGACGGTTCTGATGACCCGGCGGTAAAGAATTACGCACGACCCTATGAAAGGGGCCGGCCGGGGGCTTTCTTGCCGGTGGCTGGCCGCCGAGGCACCTCAACAAATTAGGTTAGCGGTGCCGCTTGGCTATACTTTACGCCGGTGTGCGTCGGTTCGTCGGACGTTTTTCGGGCAGAGTGGGACTAGCGATGACAAGACTTATTAGCTTACTTACTCACGTCCCGAGTAACTATGACGATTCTGCTAACCGGTGGTGACGGCTACATCGGCTGGCCGACCACGTTGCGCACCGCAGCCAGAACCGACGACCGCGTCGTGCTCGTCGATAACCTCGCGCGCCGCGAGTGGGTCGAGTCGGTCGGATCGACCAGTGCAGTCCCTATTGTGAGCATGGACGACCGCCTCGCCGCCGAAAAGGCGCTCGGCGTGTCGAACCTCTCTTTCGTCGAGGGCGATCTGACGGACAAACCGACCGTCGACAGGCTGCTCTCGGTCCACGAACCCGAGACGGTCCTCCACGTCGCCGCCCAGCCGTCGGCACCCTACTCCCAGATCAACGGCGAGCGCTCGAACTACACCCAGCACAACAACATGCAGGCCACGCGGAACCTGCTGTGGGGTCTCGAGGAACACGACCTTACGGACACGCATTTCATCGAAACGACAACTACAGGGGTCTACGGTACTCCCGAGTTCCCCATTCCCGAAGGCGGTGCAGTCATGGAAAATCAGGGCGAGCGTGACGAGGTACCCTTCCCAAATATGTCAGGGAGTTGGTATCACCTGACCAAGAGTCACGACGCCGCAAACATGCGCCTTGCACACACGCAGTTCGATATCCCGATCTCGGACGTGCGCACCGCGATCACCTACGGGACCGGCACGGAGGAGACGCGAGCCGCGCCCGAGCTTGCGACCCGCTTTGACTTCGACTACTACTTCGGCGTCGTCGCCCACCGCTTCTGTGCCCAGGCCGTCGCCGGCTACCCGATGACCGTCTACGGCAAGGGCGAGCA
This sequence comes from Halobacteriales archaeon SW_9_67_25, assembly GCA_003022745.1. GTDB lineage: Archaea > Halobacteriota > Halobacteria > Halobacteriales > Haloarculaceae > SW-9-67-25. The sequence continues at coordinate 2,716 of PXSU01000165.1, read as the reverse complement.
ACGAAAGCCGTTCATCGCCCTGGAGGATGCGGTCGAAGGACTCGCACGGCTGGCACTGATCGATCCCGACGACCGGCCTGGCGATCACGTCGTCTACAACCAGGTGACGCGGGCGATCAGCATCGTCGAGATTGCCGAGACCATCGCCGACGTGTCCGACGAGTTCGACCTCGACGTGGCCGTCGAGCACTTCGAGAACCCCCGCGAGGAAGACGAGACCCACAAGATGGAGATCGAGAACGACCGCTACGCCGAATTGATCGGCGGCCAGTCGACGACATTCGAGGCGGGCGTGCGGTCGATCCTCGAGACGCTCGTCGAGTACCGGGAGACCATCGAATCCCACGAAGACCGGTTCCTCCCGGGGGTGTTGACCGAGGATGAGTGACCGGCGCGTCCTCGTCACGGGCGGATGTGGGTACATCGGGAGTGCCCTGGTGCCCCGGTTGCTCGAGGACGACCGCGTCCGGGAGGTCGTCGTGCTCGACTCGCTGTCCTCTGGCTCGCCGGCGAACCTCGCGGGGTGTATCGACGACGGGCTGACGTTCCGTCGCGGCGACGTCCGCGAGTACGGCGATGTCGAGAGCGCGATGCGAGGGGTCGACCGGGCCGTCCACCTCGCGGCGATCACCGGCGCGGCCTCGACACACGACCGCCGCGGGGAGACGATGGCGGTCAACCGCGACGGGACCGAGAACGTGCTGACCGCGGCCGGGAAGTTCGACGTCGGAACGGTGGTGCTGGCGTCCTCCTGTAACAACTACGGCCGGGTCGCGAGCCGGGACATCGACGAGGTGACCGACCAGAACCCGCTCAATCCCTACGCCGAATCGAAGGTCGCCGCCGAAAGCTTGCTCCAGGAAGCAATCGAGGAGTACGGCATCGACGGAACGGCACTCCGGATGAGCACGAACTACGGATGGGCACCCGGCATCCGATTCAATCTGGTGGTCAACCACTTCGTCTTCCGTGGCCTGACCGACCGGCCGCTGACCGTCTACGGCGACGGGACGAACTGGCGACCGTTCATCCACGTCGAAGACGCCGCCAGGGCATACGCTCACGCGGTTTTGAACCCGCGCGAGTGGCCACAACTCGTCTACAACGTGGGCGCGAACGACGAGAATTATCGGATCGAAGAGATTGCAGAAGTCGTGCGCGACGAGTTGGGACGCGGTCTCGATATCACGTATCTCGAAGACGAACACCCTGGGCCGTCGTATCACGTGAACTTCGACCGGTTGTCCGAGACGGGCTTCGGGACGGAGTGGACACTCCGGGAGGGTGTTCGCGACCTGGCAGAGAGACTGCGGCGGACGCAACCGACGGTGACCGTCCCGTGAGCGAGCACGGCGGTGGACGGGAGATCGATGGCGAGCCGACCGTCGCAGTGACGGGTGCGGCAGGATACATCGGCAGTCGAGTGCTCGTCGAACTCCAGGAGGCACACCCCGAGTGGAACCTGCTTGGGCTGGATAATTACTACCGCGGACAGGTCGACTCGGTCGGTGACGTGGACATCCAGCACGTCGATATCCGGAACCGGGAGCGTCTGGAAGCGACGCTGGTGGGGGCCGATGTAGTGTTGCATCTGGCTGCAATCAGTGGCGTCGACGACTGTGAGGACAATCCCGACCTGGCCTACGAGGTCAACGTCGCCGGGACGAACAACGTCGCGTGGTTCTGCCGGAAGACGGGCGCGGCGCTGGCGTTTCCGTTCAGTATGGCGGTACTCGGCGACCCCGAGACAGTCCCCATCACCGTCGACCAGCCCCGCGATCCGTTCAACTGGTACGGGCGGACGAAACTCCTCGGCGAACGCGCCATCGAGAGCTTTGCCGACGGTGCGTTTCCGGCCCATCTCTTCCTCAAGTCGAACCTCTATGGCGAACACTACGTCGGCGGGCAGCGGGTTACGAAGGGCACAGTCATCAACTTCTTCCTCGGACGCGTGTTCTCGGGCGATCCGCTCACGGTGTACGAGCCTGGCACGCAGTCGCGCAACTACATCCACGTCACGGACGTCGCCCGAGCGTACGTCCACAGCTCCGAACGGCTGCTCGACCAGCTCGAACACGACGAGTGTGGCGTCGAGAAGTACGAGATTGCTTCCGACGAGGACCCGAACGTGATGACCGTCGCCGAACTCGTCCAGTCCATCGCTCGCGAGGAAGCTGGTATCGACGTCGACGTCGAACTCGTCGAGAACCCGCGGGGCAACGAGACGCTCGTGAGCGATTTCAGGGTCGATACTTCCAAGACGCGTGATATTCTCGGATGGGAAGCAGAACACACTGTCGAGGATACCGTTCGCGAACTGATTCGGGTGAACGCCGAGTGAGTGACATCAGTTCTATTTAACGCCCGCGGGCCGGGGCGTGCTGGGGATCGACCACCGCGAGGGGATCGCTCACGGCGACGGCAAGGGTGATCTCAGCGAGTCGAGTCTCCACGTCGCGATGACCGATGCCGGCGCCCGCTACTTCGAGCAAGACCTCGTCGCCGATACCCAGTCGGCAGCCACCACGGTACGTCGCTACCACGAGGTCGAGGCGGGGCGTCTCGATGCGGCCGCGCTCGACGCCGACGGTAGGGTCGTCGCGATCCTCAAGGCCGAACGCTCGAACAACGACACGCACCGCGCGGCGCCCCCGGATTTCGACAAGATGGCTGGCCAGGACCCCGACCGCGCCCTCTGGGTCGTCAAGAACCGCGC
>PXSU01000164.1 GCA_003022745.1 Halobacteriales archaeon SW_9_67_25 | reverse complement strand
TAAAACGCTTCCGGACTACCACCGCAGAAACCCGTCGGTGTCGAGCCAGTTGTGTGCCACCGTGATGGCCTGGTCGCCGTGCAACGGTCGCGGGCCGAGGCTGACTCGCTCGTCTGCAACCGCGTCGATAGTCTGGCGCTCGGACTCCGTGAAATCGCGGTGATCCGAGAGCAGGAACACTGGCTTCGCGGGCGGGTCGATTTCGACGGCGGGCTGTCCGTCTGCGTCCAGATGGATGAGCGTTCCGTCGTCTGCTACGTCCGCGAGCACCTGCTCGAAGTCCCGGCGGTCGATTGCGATACCGGGCGAGGTTTCGACCGACATATGTCCGACCGCCTCGGTCCGTTTCGCAAGAGCCGTGCGGATCAGGGCAGCGGTCGAGTGCTCGTCGGGGTTGAGCCGCCGGAGCGACCCCCCCTCGAACGTGAGAGCGTACTCGTCGGCGAGGACGAGCGTCACCCGGACGTCTTCGCGGATGTCGTGTGAGAGCAGGAACGCGGCCGTCACGCACCGACACAGAACGTCGAGGCGGCCGGCACCCGGGAGGTCGTCGAGAGAGAACTCGGCGTCTGTCGGGGCGTCGTGACCGACCACGACGAACTGTCGCGTCACCGCCCGGACCTCCCGGTTACCACGTCAACCCCTCGTAGACGATACTCCCGCGATCTTCGACGACCCGGCGGCCGTCGACGACGACTGGGTCGGCCATTGCCTCGAACTCCTCGTCCAGCGTCGCGAACTCGTCCCAGTCAGTGACTACGACCGCACCGTGGGTATCGGACAGCGCGGCGGCCCCGCTCTCGGCGTACTCGATGTCGGGGAACCGTTCGCGCATCTCCTCGATTGCGACGGGGTCGTACGCCACCACCTCGGCACCGCGCTCGCGCAAGCCCTCGATGACTGGAATCGCCCGCGAGTTCCGTATGTCGTCGGTGCCGGGCTTGAACGCGAGCCCGAGCACGGCGACACGCCGGCCAGCCACGTCGACGAGGTCGTCGAGCAATCCGAGCAGTCGGTCCGGCTGTCGCTCGTTGACCTCGACCGCAGCGTCGAGCATCGTGGGCTCGTAGCCAGCCTCACGCGCCGCGGCGCGGATGGCGTCGACGTCCTTCCGGAAGCAACTACCCCCCCAGCCGACCCCGCTGCGGAGGAAGCGCTCACCGATGCGGTGATCGAGACCGATGGCCTCCGCTACCTCGTAGGCGTCGACACCGTACTCCTTGCAGACGTTCCCGATGTCGTTGATGAGGCTCACCTTCGCCGCGAGGAAGGCGTTGTTGGCGTACTTGATCATCTCGGCCTCCCGCCGCCCCGTCTCTACGACCGGCACCTCCCACTCCATCACGATCGGTTCGTAGATGTCTGCCAGGCGGTTCAGCGCGCGCTCGTCGCCGTCGGTCCCCACCACGATCTTGTCCGGATTCGTGAAATCGTCGACGGCCGATCCCTCGCGGAGGAACTCGGGATTGACCGCGACACCCAAATCCTCGCCCTCGGTCCTGTCCGTGGCCTCCTCGAGGATCGGGACGAGTTCCTCTTCGGTCGTCCCGGGAACGACGGTACTCTTGACGACGACGAGGTGGTACCCATCTTTCGCGGCGATGGCCTCGCCGACCGAGCGGGCCCCGGCGGCCATCGCCGAGAGATTGATGCTGCCATCCGCCTCGCTGGGGGTCGGCAGGGCCAGCATCGTCAGGTCGGTCCCCGCGATGGCGCTGTAGTCGGTCGTCGCGCGCAACCGGTCGCCGCCGTAGAGGGCGACGAGGTCGGAGAGTCCGGGTTCGTGAATCGGCGACTCGCCGGCGTTGAGCGCGGCCACGACCGACTCGTCGATGTCGACGTTGACCACGTCGTGCCCGAGGTCGGCGAGACAGGCCGCCACCGTCGTGCCGACGTAACCGCTCCCGACGATACTGACGTCCATCGGACTGGGATAGCCCGTCGCCGGTCTTGAGTATTTGGTTGTCCTCACACCGCGAATGCTCTGCCTACTCGTTATCGCTGTGTGAAATGTGCGCGGGCTGTTCAAATACCGCGACGCCGTATCCCGCCGCGATGTCTCCCCGTGGGTGGCGTTCCGCTGCGGGGCCCGAACCCCCCGTGCGACCCCGCCACGGCGAAGGCGAATGGCGTCGGTAGTGCTGACGCTCGTGTTCGTCGCAGGCACCGTAGCAGGCGGTGCCGTGGTCGGCGCTGCACCGGTCGGTGTTACCATGGTCGCGCCCGGGTGCGAGCCGGGTCCCCGGGCCTGTCGCGCTTTGCCGTCGTCGTCGGGGGAAAGGGGACACAGTCGGCGGAGACAGCCGAAGGGAACGGCACGACGGGGGAGAGCGAAGCCGCCTCAACGCCGACGCCGACCCCCTCTCCCGGAGAGGATGGTGTGGTTGTCACGAACGCAACGCTGAGCGCGGGGTCGGTCGACCCCGGAACGGCGGTGCTGGTCAACGCAACCATCGAGAACCCAACCGATGAAGACACCGACTACGTGGCCGGCCTCTCGGTGAACGGGACTGTCGTCGCCACAGAGTCCATCAGGCTCCCCGCAGGCGAACGGCAATCGGTCTCCTTCGAATACGCCCCCGAGGAGCCGGGTACCTACCCGGCTACTGATACGTTCCCCTCTGCGCCGCTTGAGTGCGCCAACCGCCTCAATCCAGAGCCGCTTCCAGCGCGTCGATCAACTCCGCATTTCCGATGAAGGTGGGAGTCCGCTCGTGCAGTCGGGAGGGATCAACCGCGAGCAGCGAGCGGCTACCGTTCGAGGAGGCGCCACCGGCAGCCTCGACGATGGCCGCGATAGGTTGGGCCTCGAACTGGAGACGGAGTTTCCCCTCTGGGCGCCCGTCCAGCATGGGATAGCCGAAGATTCCGCCGTAGGTGAGGACCTGATTGACGTCGCCGACCATCGCGCCACCGTACCGGAGTTTCAGCCGGTCGGCCTCGATTCCCGTGACGTACTCGCGGAAGTCGTCGGTCCAGTCCGGGATGCGCCCGCCGAACCCGTAGACGACCGGCTCCGCGGGGAGTTCGAGGTCGTTTTCGAGGGTCTCGCGGGAGCCGTTCTCGACGAGGTACTCGGCTGCTGTGCCCTCGCGTGCGGTCACCATCGTCGTGATGGGTCCGTAGAGAACGTACCCCGCGGCGAGAGGTCGCCACCGGGAGCAGGTAGGGGACTGTCGTAGACGCCGAGGACCGTTCCAATGCCGTTGTTAGACTGGAGGTTCGAGGAGCCGTCCAGCGGGTCGCAGGCGACGTGGTACTCGCCGCCGCCGGCGTCGGAGACGTCCTCGCGTTCCTCGCTCGCGTAGGCAGCCACGCCGTCCAGTGCCAGCAGGCGCTCTTCGAGCAGGTCGTCGGCGTAGACGTCCGCCGCGAGCTGTCGTTCGCCGCTGGGGTTCTCCTCGTCCCGGTAGGCGCGCCGCTCGACGAGGCCGTCGCGGATGTCGTCGGCAGTCTCTGCGACCACGTCGAAGATGGCAGAGACGGTGTCTGACATCCTACCCGTCCATGGCAGCGAGGGCGGTATCGACGGACGCTTCCTCGTAGATGACCTGCTCGAGCCCGTCGAGGATGCGCCGGGGGTTCTCCCGCTGGAAGACGTTCCGGCCGACTGCAAGCCCCACGCCCCCGGCGTCGATGGCCGCCTTCACGTTTTCGAGGAACTCCCGGTCGCTGCGTTTCGAGCCGCCCGACATGACGACCCTGGTCTTGCCGGCCATCCGGACTGCCTGCTCCATGCCGTCCCTGCCGGGGTATTTGACCTTCGCGACGTCCGCACCCAGTTCCAGGGCCTGCCTGGCAGCGTAGGCGATCACGTCGGGTTTGGTGTCGTTTTTGAGCCCCTGGCCGCGCGGATAGGCCCACATGACGACGGGGAGGTCGTGTTCGCGGGCCCGCTCCTGAACCTCGCGGAACTCCTCTGCCATCTCTATCTCGTGGTTCGACCCCCCGTAGAGCGTGAACCCGACGGCACAGGCCCCGATGTCGGCCGCGTACTCGACGCTACAGTTGACCGACGAGTCCGGCTCGCCCATCCAGAGGTTCGAGGTGCCGTTGAGTTTTGCGAGCAGGTTCACATCGTCCTCGTAGGAGGGATAGTACGCCTCCGCGATGCCTTTCTGGACGGCCACGCTGGTGACCGCCGGGTGTGTCGCGACGTTGAAGACGTGCTCGGGGTTCGCGCTCTCGGGCACGTCCTCGAAGTCGACCGGGCCGTGTTCGAGCCCGTGGTCGTACGCGAGAATGAGCACCTTCCCATCCCGTGCGAGTGGCGTCTCGTCGAAAGGTCGCATGGGTGTTACCACGCAGGTCAGAATAAAGTTCTTTTGTCATCGCACTCCTGCAGGTTCCGCCAGGTCCCCGGCTGTCCGTCCGGAGAGCCCGCAGTACTGCGAGCAGCCGTCTCCCCGGACTGGACGGGTCCGACCGGACACGGGAACACTCATAGACGAGGCCACTCTATGGGTCGGTATGGACTTCACGCCGACCCAGGAACAGCGCCAGATCCGTGACATGGTCGCGGGGTTCGTCGACGAGAAAGTGGTCCCGCGCGCCCCAGAGATCGACGAGACCGACGAGTTCCCCCGGGACCTCCTCGAGCAGATGGCCGAACTGGGGCTGCTGGGGATGCCGATTCCCGAGGAGTACGGCGGTGTCGGACTCGACTACCACGCCTACGCGATGGCCCTGGAAGAAATCTCGCGGGGCAGCGGCGGCCTCGGAACCATCGTCGCCGCACACATCTCGCTGGCCTGTAACATGATCTACGAGTTCGGCGACGAGTCCCAGAAGGACGCCTATCTGACGCCGCTGGCCGAGGGCCGGGAGATCGGCGCCTTCGCGCTCTCCGAACCTGGTGCGGGCAGCGACGTGCCCGCCATGGAGACCACGGCCGAGAAAGAAGGGGACAGCTACGTCGTCGACGGCAACAAGCTCTGGATCTCGAACGGGTCGGTCGCCGACACGGTCGTCCTCTTCGCCAAGACTGACCCCGACGCTGGCGGGCGGGGCATCTCGTCGTTCGTCGTCCGCCCGGAGGAGGACGACGGGTTCGTCGTCGAGGGCACCGAACACAAGCTCGGCGACAAGGGGTGTCCGACCGCGGAGTTGCGCTTCGAGGAGATGTACCTGCCCGAGAGTCGCCGCATCGGCGAGGAGGGCGCAGGCCTCGGGCAGGCGCTGAAGACGCTCAACGGTGGCCGGATCACCATCGCCGCCCGCGGGGTCGGTATCGCACAGGCCGCACTGGACCAGGCCCGCACCTACGCCGGGGACCGCGAGCAGTTCGACCAGCCCGTCAGCGAGTTCCAGGCCATCCAGCACAAACTCGCCGACATGGACACGAAGACACGGGCCGCACGATTGCTGATGCACGACGCGGCCGACAAGAAGATGCGCGGCGAACGCTTCGTCAAGGAAGCCGCCCAGGCGAAACTCTACGCCTCCGAGGTCTCCCGCGAGGTAGCAAACGAGGGTATCCAGATCCACGGCGGCTACGGCTACGTCACGGACTTCCCCGCGGAACGGTTCTTCCGGGACGCCAAACTCAACGAAATTTACGAGGGCACGAGCGAAATTCTGCGCAACACTATCGCCGACCAGATGCTGGAGTGATGCTGGCGGCTATATAACTTACAGCTATGCAGACTTGGAAACGACGTGCCTTCGGATACCTCAGCCTCTTGACCGTAGCGATCCTGCTGACCGCGACGGGGTACCAGACCGGAATGCGGGTGTACGAGGGACGGCCGCGGACGTTCCTCGACTCCCTCCAGTTCGCCGTCGAGATGTTTACCACGACTGGCTTCGGCGGGGACTCACCGTGGGAGAGCGCGCAGATGCAGGCGTTCATCACCGTGACCGACCTGCTCGGGATGGCACTACTCGTCAGCGCGCTGCCGGTGTTTGTCGCGCCGATCGTCGAGAATGCGCTGTCCACGACCTCACCGCAGGAGTTGGAGACAGCCCTCACCGACCACGTCGTGATCTGTTCGGATACGAAACGCGCAGACGAGCTCATCAGAGAACTCGAGGCCAACAACGTTCCGTACGTCATCGTCGAGTCGGATCGCGAACGGGCCGACGAATTGTACGAGGCCGGACAGCGTGTCGTTCGGGCAGACCCCGAATCGACCGGTGGGCTGGAGGCCGCCCGCCTGTCCTCGGCCCGTGCCCTGTTTGCGGACCTGTCCGACAAAGTCGACGCGAGTATCGTCCTGGCCGCGAAGGGACTCGCCGAGGACGTGCCCGTCATCAGCGTCGTCGAGAACCCTGAAGCAGAGACCTACCACCGCCTGGCCGGGGCCGATACCGTTCTCTCACCCCGATCGCTGCTTGGCGAGACTCTCGCCGCGAAGGTAACCACCGCGGCGCGGACAGACATGATCGACGCGGTTGAAATCGGCGGTGACCTGCAACTCGCGGAAATTTCGATCCGTCACGGCAGCCGTCTTGCTGGGGTGACGCTGGCCAGTAGCGGTATCGGGGAACGCACGGGAGCCAACGTCATAGGGGTATGGGTCCGCGGCGAGTTCATTCCGTCACCCTCTGCCGACACGGAGCTGGTAGAGGGAAGTATCTTGCTCGTCTCCGGCCGCGCAGAACAGTTAGAACGGCTCGCCGAGATAACACAGTCGTCGGTTCGCGGCTTCAGTGCCGGCCGGTCGGTCATTATCGGATACGGACAGGTCGGCCAGGCCATTTCGGCCGAACTCGACGACGCCGGACTCCCGTACACGGTCATCGATCAAGAGGCTGCCGACGGTGTCGACATGGTCGGTGACACAACCGATCCGGAGACGCTGGTCGCCGCCGGCGTCGAGGAGGCTGAGACGGTCGTGCTCGCGCTGCCCGACGACATCACGACCGAGTTTGCCACGCTCGTAATCCGTGACTTGGCACCGGATGCACAGATCCTCGCCCGGATGGAAGAGCA
>PXSU01000163.1 GCA_003022745.1 Halobacteriales archaeon SW_9_67_25 | reverse complement strand
CTCCCACGTCGTCGCCAGCCGGCCGCGTCCAGTTCGACGAGGAGTGTGTACGTGCCGCCCGGAGACTCATGCGGATTGCTGTGGTTCATTGTCGGATCGACCGCAGGACAGCGTGCGGTCGACCTGGAAAACGGCTACAGCAATCCGTATCAGAGCGGTCTGTGCCCATCGCGCTTGTGGTGTTCCCGCAGTGCCTAATGAGTGTGACGGCACCGACCGCATCTGTCGGCCCGGCCGCGGGCAGGAGTGGATGACATCCGCCCGAACTGACCGGCACGCGTGTGACTCTATGACAGCATTCGAATGTTATAGAGGCGGCTGTCTCGACCCGGTATTGATAACAGCTAACACGGATACTGCTTCCGAATAGATAGTCCTTTATTCTTCCAGAACCAAGAAAAATACAGATGAATACTACGCTAATTGATATAGCTACCGAGCGAACAGTCGACAGGGAAGTTGCGGAGATGCGCGCACGCCAGCGCCGGGCAGAAGCCACCACGGCTTCCGAGACCGGCAGCTAGCGACCGCGTCGGCGGTCTGTTCTTTCGAGGGGTCACAACGCCGGGCCGGACGGCTGTCCGAAAACAGTATCCGGGTTCCGTCCCACCCCCTCGCATGGACCCACGCATACGGGAACACGCCGAAATCGTCGTCGACCACTCCGTCGACTTACAGGCCGGCGACGACGTCGTCGTCGTCGCACCGCCGGACGCCGAGGACCTCGTCGTCGCACTCCACGAGTCCATCGGTGACCGCGGCGCGAACCCGCTTGTCCTGAGTGGCAACGACAGGTTCCAGCGGGCCTATCTCCGCAACAGCGACGAGTTCGAGACGCCGGCCCACCAGATGGCACTCGTCGAGGAGACGGACGTCTACATCGCGATCCGGGCAGACACGAACGTCACCGAGACGAGCGACGTCGACCCGGAGACGAACGCCGCGTACTCGAAGGCCAGACGACCCGTCCTCGACGAACGGCTCTCGAAGCGGTGGTGTCTCACCCAGTACCCCGCACCCGCGAACGCACAGCTTGCGGAGCTGTCGACCGAAGCCTACGAGAACTTCGTCTGGGACGCCATCCTCAAAGACTGGGACGCCGTCCGCGAACACCAGTCACAGATGGTCGACATCATGGACGGGGCCGACGAGGTGCGCATCCGCTCGGGCGAGCGGACGGACGTGACGATGTCGGTCGCCGGTAATCCGACGCTCAACGACTACGGCGAGAAGAACCTCCCCGGTGGCGAGGTCTTCACCGCGCCGGTCCCCGACTCCGTCGAGGGCGAGGTCCTCTTCGACAAACCCCTCTACCACCAGGGACGGGAGGTCACGGACGTCTCCCTCGAATTCGAAGACGGTGAAGTGGTCGACCACTCGGCAGCGAAGAACGAGGCGGTTCTGACCGAAGTCCTGAACACAGACGAGGGTGCCAGCCGCCTCGGCGAACTGGGGATCGGGATGAACCGGGATATCGACCGGTTCAGTTACAACATGCTGTTCGACGAGAAGATGGGTGACACCGTCCACATGGCCGTCGGCCGGGCCTACGAGGACACTGTCAGCGAGGACAACGTTCAAAACGAGTCAGCCGTCCACGTGGATATGATCGTCGACATGAGCGAGGACTCCTCGATAGAGATCGACGGCGTTCGAGAAATAGCCGCCCTATCCCGTGGGCTTACTTGCGGTTTTGCTTCTCGTTCACGCCCTTCTTGAACTGGAGTACCGTCCGGCGGAGCATGAGGTACCCGAAAAAAATGAACAGGAGGACGAGAGCGAGGATCCCGTACGTCACCAGGTCGGCAGCCATGCACAGTCTAGACGGGGGACGGGGCAAAGTGGTTTCGGCGTCACCAGCGACACCACGAGTCGTCCAGTAGCGAGTCCCCTCGAAAAGACTGATGATAGCGGGGATAGTATCGGACGGTAATGTCGTTGCTGCCCTCCAAACCCGACGCGTCTCCCTCCGAGGACGCCGGCCCCCGCGTCGTCGGCGTCGACAGCGAGGACGCCGAGGCGGTGCTCTCGGCGCTGTCCTCGGAGACCGCACGGAACATCCTCGCCGCCGTTCACGACGACCCTGCCCCGCCCTCCGAACTCGCGGAGCGTGTCGATACGTCCCTTCAGAACGCACAGTACCACCTCGAAAACCTCGAAGACGCCGGTGCAGTCGAGGTCGTCGACACCGCCTACTCGGCGAAGGGCCGCGAGATGGACGTCTACGCGGCCGCCGACCAGCCGCTGGTCATCTTCGCTGGCGACCAGGAGGACTCATCAGTGCTGCGGACGGCAATCCAGCGACTCGTCGGCGCGCTGGGCGTGCTGGCGCTTGCCAGCCTCGCCGTCCAGGCGCTGTTCGGTCGCGAGTTCGGCACTTTGGCCCCGACCGGCCAGGGCGGCGGTGACGCCGGCGGCGAGGCTGCGGGCGGCGCGGACGGTGACGGGCGCTGCAAACCCGGGACGCGACCGCGACGCCTACTCCCGAACCGGCGGGCAGCCCGACCCCCCAGGCGACGGGTACGCCCACGGCGACGCCACAACCGACCGGGACCGCGACGCCCGAGGCGACGCCGGCACCCAAGCCGACCGCGACCCCAACGCCGACCGAGGCGGTCGAGGCGATGACGCCGACGCCGGAGGCGGCCGACGGGGTGGCGGGGGCCGCTGCCGGTCTCCCCCCAGGGGTGCTCTTCTTCGCCGGCGGGGCATTCGTGCTCGGTGTCGTCACCGTCGCGTGGTACCTGGGGCAGTGACTCAAACCAGCGTTTGAGTCTCCGTCGGGTACTTTTCACCACAGGTCGTAGGAGCGAGCGCGCCGGTACGCTTCGGCCCTCCACACGCTCTACCGTCGGCACAACACCCAGTCCCGAGGCCTGGCGGCACTTCACCGCCGACTGCCGGTCGTACCTCGTCCAGACCTTCTCGGAGATGTACCTCGTGGGCCGCGAGATGGGCGGGTCACCGAAACTGCTCGGGGAACTCATCGCCGAGAACATGAACGAGGTACTGAAGCTCCGCCAGCAGCGCCAGCAGGCGACGGTGACGCTAGTTGGCCTCCTCTACGGGATCACTGCCGCCTCGACGTTCGCCTTCTTCATCGGCCTCCAGGTCGTCAACCTCCTCTCCCAGATGAGTCTCGACCTCACCACCAACTCGGTCAACTTCGACATCGGCGCCTTCATCAACACCGAGGTCTACAATATCCCGCTCATCGAGTTCCTCCTCGTGGTCGTCATCATGTTCTCGGCGCTGATGATCCGGACCGTCGACGGCGGCCACAAGATGAACACCTACATGCACTTCGTGTTGCTCACCTGGATCGGCGCCGTCATCGCCATCGGGACCAAGATTCTGGTCGCGACCGTCATATCGATCTAGCTCCCTCGCCTCGCTCGGTCGCTGGATCGATCCGGTCGGATCCCGATGGGACTCCGCCCAGCCGCGGTCGTCACGCTCGCATCGCTCGCGTGACTCCGTTGTCTGGTGAGTGACTGTGGGTGGCGAACACTGCGCTTTTGTCTCCCGGGCCGCTCGTCGGAGACGATGACCGACAGCGACCGTACAGCGTTCCTCGCCGGCGACCGCCCGGAGGACGTTCTCGCTTATCTCTCCGAGAGAGCTGTCTCGGATCCCGGGGCACTAAAGGAGTACGGCGAGCGCGTCGCGGACGGTATCGTCCTCGTCCTGCCCGGCGACGACGCGCGGGGCGTCTTCCAGCGGGCGGCGGGTATCGACCCGATGGCCTTCGCCAAGGATGCGATGGACACCGCAGGCGAGGTCCGGCGGGACTGCACCGGCGGGGTCTGTCCGGCCAGCAGGTCCCGCGAGGGCGGTTCGGACCACCGCGCACGCTTCGTGTTCGCCTTCGCCGAAGAACAGAACGAGGCGGTGGGCGGACCCTATGCCGAGGGGGACGTGATCCACGCCTACGTCGCCTGCACCTGCGGCCAGCGGTACTCCGACAAGTGGGTCGCCGGCGAGGGGTCGTAGCGAACTACCCGTCCTCGG
>PXSU01000162.1 GCA_003022745.1 Halobacteriales archaeon SW_9_67_25 | reverse complement strand
GACATGCTCGCCGACTCCGCGTTCGGCACGGGCGAGCGCGACGACCTCTTCGACACGCTCGACGAGCGCGAGGAGGCGGCCGACGTCGATGACATCGCCGAGTTCGATGTCGAACCCGAACTCATCCGGGACCACGCGCCGTTCGTTCCCGACCCCCGCTCGGCGGCAGACATGTTGCGGAAGGTAACCAACTTCCAGGAGCGGACCGTCGACGCCTACTTCGGCGGCGACTACCGGGACATGGACCGCGACCGGGTCCGCGTCGGCACCATCCACTCGGCGAAGGGTCGCGAGGCAGACCACGTGTTCGTGGCGACGGACCTCACCGAGAAGGTCGTCGAACAGATCGCCGCGACGGTCGAACAGGAGAGCCGCGAGGTGCCAGGGATCGATTCGTTCACCAAGCACACCGACCCGGTGCCGACGCTGACCGACAACGAACGGCGCGTCTTCTACGTCGGCATGTCCCGGGCACGCGAACGGCTCGTCCTGCTGGAGGACCTCGTCGACGGGGCGCCCGACCTCCCGGTCGAGGTCCTCCTGCACAACGAGCCCACGGACGCCGACCTCGACGAACTGCTCGCCGAGGCCGAAGAGCCGGTCGTCGCCCGGTAGCCCCGTGTCGTCCCTGCATCCCGGGGTAACGCGTGACTGACGAGAGCGACGACGGTGGCAGCGAGAGTCCCGGTAGCGCAGCGTCACGCCCGGTCGGGGCCGCTGCTGTGGCTCCGGATGGGCTGGTGATTCTCGCGGGCACCTGGCCGGTGGTGGTCGGTATCGAGTCCGGAAGCATGGAGCCGAACATCGCAGCCGGCGACCTGGTCGTGCTCACTGCTCCCGGCCGGTTCCTGCTCCCGCTTGGGTGAGCGCGGAACGGACACGCGTCAGCCAGGTGTCGGACTCTCCTATTCTAATTTTCAATAATAACCCACAAGGACTAATACCTCCGGTGACGTACTGTATATGACCGAGTGACTGGTATGTCAGAGGACCCTCGTTCCGAGGAGGTCGAATTCAGTTCTACTGCCTTCGAGGAGTGGGTAGAGAAAACTGCCAAGAGCAAGGACATCTCGCGTGGGGAGGTGCTCGACCAGATGCTCTCGTCGTACTGGATTCTCGAGGAGTTGACCGGGATGATGGACGAGGCCGAACAGGGTGACTCCGGCGGACAGCTCCAGAAGGACACGGCTGGTGGCGACACGGAGCACGGCGACCGGACGGCCCGCGCGAGCGGAGAGAGTGTGGACTCCGGCGGGGGAGGCGACCACCCCGAAGCAGACGGGTCCTCGGAGTTAATCCGGGAGTTCCAGGACTTGCGCTCCGCGATTCTGGAGCTGACGGAACGACCGGATATCGACCGACAAGAAGGGCCCGCCGCTGGGCTGGTCGACGACCCGCAGGTGTCGGCACGCCCACAGCAGCGGACCGACGACAGGCTCCGGAGAGCCCTCTCGGACCTGCAGGACAGGGTCAAGACCCTCTCAGAAGATCTGTCGGAGGTCCAGGACAGGCACGACCGCGACGTCGACGACCTGCAGACAGACATCGACGAGACCCTCGACACCCTCGATACCCTCGAATCGTCGGTCGACGACCTCGTCGGCCACTCGGAACTCGAATCGCTGGCCGGTTCCCTCGAGGAGGAACTGTCCCGGATCGAGGACGCGACCGCGGAACTCGAGGGTCGGCTGACCCGGATCGAGGAGGGACAGTCAGAGACAGCCGGGGAGGTGGCTGACCTGTCCGAGGGGCAGTCGGAACTCGAGGGTCGGCTGGACCGGGAGTTCGACAGTATCGAGAACCTCTTCCAGCACCTGCTGGACACGACAGACGACCTGGAGCACCGGCTCGGGGCCATCTCTGACTCCCACGAAGCGGACATGGAGTCGGTCGAGGCGGCCGTTGCGGAGCGCGACCGCCTCGCCACGGTCATGCGAGAGGCCCACCGGAAGGGTGTCTCGACGGCCGTCTGCGACAACTGCGAGACGACGGTCGACCTACGGTTGCTCCACGAACCGCACTGTCCCGAATGTGACCGTTCCATCTCGGGGGTCGAACCGGGCGGCTGGCTGCCCTTCGACAAGGCGACATTAGAGACAGAACCGATAGGGAGCACCCCGGACGACCTCGGCGGGTCGACGGACCCGTCGGACCTGCTGGAGAGCCCGCCGGACGACGATCCGAACACGTAGTATGGGGGATGAGACGGCGGCCGACGACCCTGCCGAGGAAGAGGAGGCAGCCGACTCCATGGTCTGGGTTCCGGTCGAGAGAGACGACGGCGCGAAGAGTGAGAGCCGGCCCGCAGACGACCGGGCAAAGACAGTGTCGGACACGGCGAGCCAGAGCGACACGGAGACGGTCGACCCCGAGGCCCTCATCGCCGAGGACCCGGCAGACGGGAGTGACGGAGACGCGAACGAGGAGACCGGGAGGCAAGACCAGTCCCCGCGGGAGGGCGGGCCCGATTCGGTCGAACCGCACGAAGACCACGCACCGGGGAAGAGCACGGATGGCGGTTCCGAGCCACCAGCGGAAAAAGAGGAACCGGACCGACTATGGAACAGACTCGGCCAGAACGACCCCAGTCGGGACCAGTCCGGCGAGTCGGCTGACAGCTCCAGTAAACAGCCGGCGAGCGACCGGAACAGACAGAGAAGTGTCGACGAGAGCGACGGGAAAGGTAGGGAGCCGGCGGACGCAGACACGACAGACGGCGGCCGTGTCTGGAACAGCGAGGGGTCCGAGCCCGCGGGAAGCGACGGGAGCAGGGACAGTTCTATCACGCAGGAACCCGGCAGCGAGGGCACAGCAACCACGGGGAGCGGTGCGGTTGCGCCGGCAGGGGGAGACAAGACACCGGAGCAGAAAACGCGGTTCGACAACCTGCTGGAGCAGTCGGGTGGCGGGTCGGGCCAGTCCCGCCCGGTAGGGTCGCCGTCGGTCGAGACGGACCTCGACGCGTTCTTCAGCGACTTGGATGAGTTCGACCAGGCGACATCGGGGTCGCAGGTGCTCGTGATCAGCCCCCGCGGACACTCTATCACCGACGAGGTGTGCTCGCAGTTCCTGACTGCGGGCGGGACCTCGGAACGGAACACGATGTTCGTCACCGCCGAGGAGCCACCTTCCGAGCGGGTCGAAATCTGTCGGAACAACGACGACTGGACGGGCGGGAAGGTAGCTGTGATCGAACTGGGGAACACCGGTTCGGACGCCGACCAGACGCTCACGGTCGACGGCGAAGACGTGATGCTCAAGCGGGTGAACAGCCCGAAGAACCTCTCGAAGACAGGGCTGTTGATCACGCAGACGCTGAAGAAGTGGTCGAACAGCGACCGGCCGTCGATCATGTGTTTCCACACGCTGACCGCGATCAGCGGGTACATCGACAACGAGACGCTCTTCCAGTTTCTCTTTACCCTCCAGGCGAAGCTCAACTCCTTCGGGGTGACGGGACACTACCACATGGATGCGGGCAAACACGACGACCAGGACATAAACACGCTCAAGACGCTGTTCGACCTGGTGGTCACCATCTCCCAGAACGGCGAGATCGAGGTCGAGTGATACTGTCGGCTGTACCGACGTGAAGATATTCGACCCCACGGGGGGTCGACATTACTCACGGGCTTATATCCCTCAGTATGACTACCGTCGCGGCCAGACGCAGTTCTCGCAGGGGGTCCCTTTCCCCCACTTGACGAGTTTCATGGCCTCGGCCCAGGGGATGTTCTCGTTGAACTCGCAGTCGTCGGTTGTGACGACGCCACAGCTTCCCTCCTGGTTGTGGTGTCAGGTTCTCTGGAGCCGGAACATCCGGACCATGTTCTGGGGTTGGACTCCGTGATAAAAAGCGTGCCCCCGCTCCACCGTGACGGAGAGAATAAGACGGCGGCCCACCACGGCCGAGCCATGAGCGATCCCGACGTCGTCGTGTTCCGTCACAGCATCCACGGCCGCAGCCCGGAGGCCTACGCCGACATCCTGCGCGAGCGCCTCCCGGACCGCGACGTGCGGCTAGCCGGGACCCGCGAGCGTGCCCTTGAACTGGTCGAACGGGCGCCCGTGGTCACCGGTGCGTACCTCTCGGAGGCGGAACTCGACCGGGCGGAGAACCTCCGGCTGTTCGCCTGCATCTACGCGGGCGTCGGCCACCTCCCGCTGGACACCCTGGAGGCCCGGGATGTCGCCGTCACGAACGGCTCGGGCGTCCACGGCCCGAATATCGCCGAGTACGTCCTGGGTGCGCTGTTGACGTTCACGCGCGGGTTCCACCGCGCCTGGCAGCGCCAGACGCGCCGGGAGTACCGCTCGTTCCAGACCCGGGAGCTGACCGGCGCGACTGTCACCGTCGTGGGCCTGGGTGCTATCGGACGGACAGTCGTCGACCGACTCGACACGTTCGACGTCGAGACCATCGGCGTCCGGTACACCCCCGAGAAGGGCGGGTCGACCGACGAGGTACTCGGGTTCGGGGACATCGACGAAACCCTCGCGCGGTCGGACTACGTCGTCCTCGCGTGTCCGCTGACCGACGAGACCGAGGGGCTGATCGACGAGGACGCCCTCTACACGCTGCCGTCCGATGCCGTGCTCGTGAACGTGGCCCGCGGGAAGGTCGTCGACACCGATGCGCTCGTTCTGGCGCTCCAGCGCAACCGCATCCGCGGGGCGGTACTGGACGTGACCAATCCCGAGCCGCTGCCCGCCGACCACGACCTCTGGACGTTCTCGAACGTCCTGCTGACCCCGCACAACGCCGGGGACACGCCCCACTACTACGAGCGCGTCGCGGACATCCTGGTGGAGAACCTCCACCGCGTCGACGAGACTGGGGCCTACGAGGGACTGCGCAATCAGACGCTGTGAGGCGGTTCTCCACCGAACACTCCGGGGAGCGAGCCACTTCGAGTCACTTATACCCGTCGCGGGGCAACTCCGCTGGGAATGAGTGACGCGGACCTGGAGACGGACGCGCAGCGAGCCGTCGTCGAGTTCGTCCTGACGGCGGCCGTCTACACCGAGCACCGGGAGTTCGATCCCGACGACCTGCCGCCGGCCTACCGGGCGGTGTTCTGGGAGGGGGGCATCGAGCGGCCGCTCTCGCCGACCGAGGACACCGCACGCGAGGCGACGGGTGTCGGGGACCCCTGGGCGGCGGTCTCAGAACTGATGTTCACCGACCACGACAGTTTCTCGGGCGACATCACCTTCAGCGACCGCGGGATAGCCAAGGAGTGGTTCCGCGAGCGGGCCGACGCCGACCTGCTCGAAGCGAACCCGGTTCTGGCGAAGTGCCTCGAGGACGAAATCGAGGACGTCGACTACGAGCGCGCCCGCGAGCGAAACCGGCCGGCACGGGCCGACCGTGCGGTCATCGACGACCTCCTGGAGGAGTACTTCGACGAGGACGAGGAGGAGGAGATGCTCGACCTGGTCGACGTGCACACGCCCAGCGAGGTCGAACTCACGCTGGACGACATCGTCCTCACCGGCGAACAGGAAGGCGAGATCCACAAGATAGTCAAGGCCATCGAGCACCGCGACTACCTCGCCGATATCGGCCTCCGCGAGATCGGCAAGCTCCTCTTTGTCGGACCGCCTGGTACGGGAAAGACCTCGGTCGCACGGGCGCTTGCGCGCAAACTCGACCTGCCCGTCGTCGAAGTGAAGCTGTCGATGATCACCTCCCAGTACCTCGGCGAGACCGCCAAGAACGTCGAGAAGACCTTCGAGGTCGCAAAGCGCCTCGCCCCCTGTATCCTCTTCATCGACGAGTTCGATTTCGTCGCGAAGACGCGGGACAGCGACGAACACGCCGCCATCAAGCGCGCCGTCAACACCCTCCTGAAGAACATCGACGAGGTGAGCCTCATCAACGACGAGGTACTGCTCATCGGCGCGACCAACCACCCCCACCAGCTCGACGCGGCCGCGTGGCGGCGCTTCGACGAGATCGTCAACTTCCCCAAACCGGACCGCGGGATGCGCGCGGACATCCTCCAGGTCGTCACCCGCGAGATGGACATCGCCGACTTCGACCCCGTCGGCCTCGCCGAGCGGACCGAGGGGCTGACCGGCAGCGACCTCCGCCTGGTCCTCCGGGAGGCCGTGCTCGACGCCCTGACCGAGGAGCGGACCACCCTCACCCAGGGTGACCTGCTCGCGGCCGTCGAGGACTTCGAGGAGCGCGATACGCTGAAGAACCTCGACATGATCGAGGGCGACCACGACGCCCTCGTCGCGGGCGGCAGCGACTTCCCCGGGGACGGCCACGACCACGCTCACGACTGACTCGGCTCTCTGAGTGCCGTCCTGCGAACTGTTGCTGTGTCCGCTACCCATACGAAAGCCCCCGGCCGCTCTCTGTGAACTGTCGTGTGTACCTCCGTCGCCGCCACCGAAACCAGCCAGAAAGCCCCCGGCCGCTCGACGACGGCGGACGACGCAAGCACTCGGAGCGAGGGAGGCACGACCGAGCGAGAAGCGCAGCGAGGCCCCCGAGTCGAGCGGCCGGGGGCTTTCTGGCTGGTGTCGGTCGTCGCGCCAGAGTCACAGACAATGGTTCCAAGAGAGCGGCCGGGGGCTTTCTTGCCGGTGGCTGGCCACCAAGACGCCTCATCGAGTCAAGTTAGCAGTGCCACGAGAAGAAACGAGAAGCGGGAACTACTCAACCTGGTCGAGCCAGTCGGCGGCACGGGACTCGCTGGTCTCGGTGACCTCGGCCAGTTCGGCCGCGTCGTGTTCGGCGAGATCCTCGACGGTCGCGATGCCGGCCTCCCGCAACCGTTCGCCGTAGGTCGGGCCGATGCCCGAGACCGTTTCGACGCCCGGGGCGCCCGAGTGTTCGTGGAACCACTCGGCGACCTGGGGCCAGAGGTCCTCGTGGGTGGAGGAGGACACCGACAGGCCGATGTGGCCCGTCGGGTACTCGATGGTGGTCACGTCGTCGCTGCCGACGACGTCGTTGAAGG